>JAQUNY010000027.1 GCA_028717405.1 Eubacteriales bacterium | reverse complement strand
TGATTTTTGCAATACTGATCATCTACCTGCCGGGTAAAAACCTTGAAAACAAAGTCATGAAAATGAGAGAAGATATGCAAAGGGACTTCCCGGTCTTTCTGAATAAGCTGGTCATAATGCTGAATGCGGGGCTGACAGTGTCGGGGGCAATGGCGCGGATCGTCAGGGAAGGTGAAAAAGGGAGCCGGTTATACTGCGAGCTGAACAGGACATCAAACGAAATTGCCTCGGGGAAGTCGGAAATACAGAGTTATGAGGATTTTGCGATGAGATGCAGGATGAATGAAATATCAATGTTTACATCGATACTTGTCCAAAATATCCGGAAGGGGAACAGGGAGCTCGCCGGGATACTGAGACTTCAGGCTGCGTCATGCTGGGAAAACCGGAAAAACGCGGCCAGGAAACTGGGAGAAGAAGCATCGGCAAAACTCCTGCTGCCGATGATGATGGTTTTTGCGGCCATACTTATTATGGTTATGGCTCCTGCGATTATGCAGATGAATATTTTCTAATAGCAGATGAATATTTTTAATAATGGAGGAAAGCATGGATAATACAAATAAAAACATAAAGAGATTTATGGAAGGAGAAGAAGGATTTGGGACTGTTGAGATAGTAATAATCATTGCTGTCCTGATAGGAATTGCTTTCATTTTTAAAAAGCAGATATACTCTCTGGTAGACCAGATATTCGGGAGGATTTTCAATGATGCCGGCGAGACTACAAATATGGACCAGGTAATACCAAAGGAGCTTGGAAACTGAGACGGGACAGGAAAACCGGGGTTTGTGAATAATGATACTTATTTTAAAACCTGCCGTCGTAATAGTTTTCTATACATCAGCGCTTGTATACGAGATAAAGACAGGGAAGATCAGTAACAGGCTTATAATTGCGGCAGTATCGGCAGGATTACTGCTTTCGGTACTGGAAGACGGCCTGAATGGAATGCTGTCATGCGTAAATGGAATATTGCTGCCCGGTGCTGTTTTGTTTGTTCTTTATTACTTTAATGCATTAGGGGCCGGAGGAGCAAAACTTATTGCGGCTTCCGGTGCCATTATGGGGAGGTACTTTGCTTTGCGCCTGACGGTTCTTTCATTTGCGGCGGCGGCGGTCATGGCTTTATGTCATGAACTGATAAAAAACAGGAAGGGCGTCGGACTGCTTTTCCGCAGATGCCTGAGCATATTGCCTGATGCTTTATACCCGCTCCTGAGCGTGACAAAACTGCAGGTAATCAGGAGCAGCAGCGGCAAGTCGGGTTATTCCGGCGGTAATCCGGGAGAAAATGATAAGCATCAGAGCAAAAGACTAAATATTTCATATGCAGTGCTGATATCCGCCCTGATCAATATTTTGCTGACATATATGACAGATATAACGACTTAAAAACGGGCATCCGTTGATGTAAACGTACATCAGCAGGTATGCATTAAAAAGAATGGACAGGAGTGTAGCAACATTGAGGAACAATGCTGTGATGGAGATATTGTGGAAAAAGATTCGGAGAGTGCAGTAAAAAATGACAGTGCCGTGTTCGGCAGCGCAATGGCCGACATGGGCATAACGGATCATAAAGACAGGAAATATCTGTATATCGACCTTGCAGACGGCTGTGAGGATGGATTAACAGGATACCAATCCGTAATGATAGCCGAAAACGCAGGAAAGGCCTATATAATCCCGGAGATTTCATTTAAGGACGAGACAGATAACAGCTGTTGCATAAGAATTTTATACGATATTTCCGGTTGTATTACAGCTTCTGAATTTTTCAAACGTATAACACAGGATAACAGTTCAAAGGCTATTTATGCTATCGGGCAGATTGCCGCTTCTGTTTTGTATGGGAAAGAACTGCTGCTGGATTGCCAAAAATTTATGCTGGATCCGGAGTATATATTTTTCAGGAGAAGGGGATGTATACCCAGACTTATTTATCTGCCTGTTGAAAGTGGAAAAGATATACAGGCAGGCATCAAAAAATTATTATCTTTGGCGTATGAAATTATTGGGCATTCTTATCCGGCAGAGATGCGCTGCTTCACCGGATACAATGAGATGAAAGCCGAAGAATGCTGCGAAATGATACTGGCTGTTTGCAGAAAACACTGGAAAGACAACACTGGGAAGGATCATTTGTATGATATCCCGTATAAGTGCCATAAAAGGCCTGAAAATTTAAAACAGAGGCAGAATGCTGAACAGAAACAGGAAAGCTGTGCTTCAAATAATAAAAGCTGCAGTCCGCCTGATGACATGGGTGACAGATTATCTAAAAGCATCAGCATTTTTAGCAGCATCATGTCATCGGTAAAGAAACTGACTCTAAAAACTGCTCAGAAACAGGATAATCAAAGAGCGACAGGTGATCAGGTTAATACCGTTCTGAATTTTAATAGAAAAAAACGGGATTCACCGGGTGATTTTTTAAGAAAGAGCGGAACAGGCACAGATATGGTTTTTCAAAGCAAGGAGGCTGTTCGGGAGACAACTGATGAAACAGAGTTATTAAGGCCAGAGGGAGCTGCGGCGGGATATTTTTTCATGGATGACGGACTGTCATATACCGGCAAAGCAGTTGCAGGAGCAAGAGAGGTTTGTGGTTCAGAAACTGAAAGCAGGATATTTAAGCAATCTGAAGCAGTTTTTATACTGGTAACAACAGAGGCGTATGCCGGCAGAGATAAATCAAAATGTGATTTTGTTATCAGGAACAAAACGGTGGGCAGGATCCATGCCTGCCTTTCATCAGACAGAGGGCAGGTTTGGGTTTCTGATTGCCACTCAATAAACGGCACGGCTATAAACGGCAGGAGGCTTGAGCCGGGCCAAAAATACTGCCTTGCCGATGGTGATGTGATAGTATTTGCAGACAGCAGATATATTTTTAAGCAGTCATGTATTAAAGAGCGGTAAGGTGGATATTCTACCTCAGGTTTTCCGGATTGAGGCAGTGCAGGCCTTCGGGAACGAACATCCCATCCTTGCGGATCAGTTCATCGTCGAACCATATCTCGCCGCCGCCTGCTTCAGGCCTCTGAATAAGGACCAGATCCCAGTGTATGGCTGACTGGTTGCCGTTATCGCACTCTTCATAGCAGCTTCCCGGGGTCAGGTGGATGCTGCCGCTGATTTTTTCATCAAAAAGGGTGTCCAGCATAGGTTTTTCTATATACGGATTAAGGCCGAATGAAAATTCGCCGACATACCTCGCGCCTTCGTCGGTATCCAGGATCTTGTTGATCCTGTCAGTCAGAGACCCGGCTTCAGCCTTTATGATACGGCCGTCTTTAAACTCAAAGCGGATATTATTAAAGGTCACGCCCTGGTATACAGCGGGGGCATTATATGAAATCACACCGTTGACCGAAGTTTTAACGGGAGCGGTAAAGAGCTCGCCGTCAGGGATATTGCGGTTTCCGTCACATTTTATTGCAGGCATGCCTTTGACCGAAAAGCTCAAGTCGGTACCGGGACCTTTTACCCTGACCATATTTGTCTTGACGATATAAGCTGCAAGTTCTTCCATCGCGGCAGACATCTTTGAATAATCCAGGTTGCATACCCTGAAATAATAATCCTCGAAATCTTCGGTCGCCATACCGGCAAGCTGTGCCATGGAGTCATTGGGATATCTGAGCACGCACCATTTGGTTTTCTTGACACGAAGCTCGGTATGGACCGGCTTTACATAATATTCCGAATATATTTTCATCTTATCATGAGGTACGGCGCTTAGTTCGCTGATATTATCATTAGAGCGGATGCCGATGTAGGCCTGCATCTCTGACATCACAGAGGTGTCAAAGCGCGCGGCGTCCTTTATCTGACCGATGCTGCATTCCGTAAGCATTATCCGCTGAAGGGAATTGTCCCTGAGAGTGAGAAAAGGTATGCCGCCTGCTTTGTACGCTTCGCGTATGACCTGCCCGGCAAACAGCAGGTCCCTGCCGAAATTTTCAATCAATATTTTTTCGCCCGGTTTGAGTGCCACCGAATAATTGATTAGTATACGTGCCAGTTCTTCAACGCGCTTGTCCTTCATTATTTCCACGACCTTTCATGTGTCAATGTATAAGTTCTTCCAGCTGGTCCAGTATTTCCTCAAATACTTTCAGCGCGGCGAGAACAGGCGAGGGCGAAGACAAGTCGACCCCGGCCTTCTTCAGCAATTCTACAGGATAATCAGAGGAACCGCTCGCCAGGAAGTTAAGATACCGTTTCACGGCAGGATCGCCTTCCCCAAGGATCATTGAGGAGAGGGCAACAGCTGCGGAAAATCCGGTTGCATATTTATACACATAAAAACTGTTATAGAAGTGGGGGATCCTTGCCCACTCGATCTTTATTTCGTCGTCCAGATCCGTTGCGGGTGCATAATATTTTTTATTCAGATTAAAATAAATACTGTTGAGCGAATCCACAGTCAATGCCTCGCCTGATTCGGCCCGGGCATGGATTTCCTTCTCGAATTCGGCGAACATTACCTGCCTGAATACTGTGCCACGGAACTCTTCCAGGTAGTGGTTAAGGAGATATGCCTTCTCGGCGCGGTCTTTTGTTTTGCCCAGCATATGCCTCATAAGGAGGATCTCGTTGACTGTTGATGCAACTTCAGCAACAAATATCCGGTATTCGGAATTGATATATGGCTGGGTTTTATTGGTGTAATATGTATGAAGGGCATGCCCCATTTCATGGGCTATCGTAAAAATGTCATTAATATTCCCCTGGTAATTCAGCAGCACATAGGGATGTGTTTTATATGCGCCCCACGAATACGCCCCCGAAGTTTTTCCTGAATTCTCATATACATCGATCCAGCCTGATCCCAGGCCTTCTGCAAGGTCGCGGGAATATCCGGGGCCGAGAGCCGCAAGCCCTTCCTTTACAGTCGCAAGAGCTTCTTCATATGCGATTTTGCGCTGCGGCTGGTCAACTATGGAGACATAAAGATCGTACATATGAAGTGAATCAAGCTTCAGTGCTTTTTTCCTTATTTCCAGGTATCTTTGCAGCAGGGGGAGGCCTTCATTAACAGCATCTACAAGGTTATCGTAGACATCGGTCTTAATATTGTCCGAATCAAGCGATTTTTCGATACATGAGGAATATTTGCGCGCTTTCATGAAAAAGATATCTTTTCTGACACTGCCGGAAAATGAAGCTGTTATGGTGTTCATCAATTTGCCGTATGTACCGTACAAAGCATGAAAGGCGTCGCTGCGCACCTGTCTGCTCTTGCTTTCCATGAATGTTGTGTATCTTCCTTTGGTAAGCTCGATATCATCGCCGTTTTCATCTTTTACCAACGGGAACTTTATGTCAGCGTTGTTAAGCATGGTAAAAATATCTTTTGGCGCCTGCGACATATCGGAGGCCATAGCCAGCAATTCTTCCTCACGGGCTGAAAGGATGTGTTCTTTCTGACGGAGGTTTTCTCCGATGAACTGCCTGTATATCTCAAGGGCTTTCTCTTTGTCAAGGCAGGCATGCAGATCCGCTTCCGATATAGACAGCAGTTCAGGAACTATAAAAGACACGGCCGCGCCCACATCGGCTGCAAGTGAGGCAGCCCTTGCTGCGATGCCCTGGCTGGAAGAGTTGCCATTATCCTCGTCCCTCTTCATCCTTGCATAAACGAAAACCTTGTCGAATTCTGAGAGTATCTTGTCGGACAGGCGGAGGCATTTTAAGAGGCTGTCAGATCCTTGGGACAATGTGCCTTTCAGGGCAGATATTTCAGGCAGCATTGTTTTTACTTTATCAAAGCTTTGTTCCCACATGGAAAGGCCGGGAAATATATCTTCAAGCTTCCATTTGTATTTTGGATCAAGTTGATCTCTGGCCGGAAGGTCTCTGCCGGATTTCCCCGGGACCGCCGCCGAGGCGTTCATTTTTTCAGCTGTAATATTTATCATCATATTGTTGATAGTCTCCTTTAAAGCAATGGTACCACTTCGCCGCTATAATCTCAATAATAATAATTTCAGCAACTACATAAATATTTCGACTAATTATTGTAAATATAACAATAATATATTACAATAATAATATGATACCGAACTAAGCAGTTGCGGAGGTATAAGTTAATGAAAAATAACAGTCAGGACATCATAAAAAGCGGGAAGTCGAAGAATTTCACCTTTACTCTCCCTGAAAGCCTTGTAGAAAAAATCAGGGAATATGCGGAGGAAAAATATATACCTTCAATAAATTACGGAGTGAAGGAAGCATTGACAGAATATATATGCAGTACTGACCGTGAGATATTGAAGGAGAGTATGAGCAGGGCTGCACAAGATCCTCTTTTCATGAAAGATCTTGAAGACTGTATGAATGACTTTAAAAAAACAGACGATGAATCCTGTTATACGGAGGGCAAATGAAATGACTGCTTTCCAATGGCATATTTACCAGGCTGATCTTACGCCGGTCAAGGGGTCCGGACAATCGGGAACACGTCCGGTACTTGTAATTTCAACGGAAGAAGTAAATGAAGCCCTGCCGGTTGTTGCAGTACTGCCGTTGACATCTTTAAAGCCAAAAAGGGAAATTTATCCTACGGAAGCTTTACTTGAGGCCGCCAGGACAGGTCTGCCAATGGATTCCATAGCCATGGCTCACCAGATAAGGACCATATCGAAGAGCAGGCTTGCCGGAGAGTACGGTATAATTGATGACGAGAACCTGAAGAACAGTATACGGATGGCAATAAAAACATATCTGGATCTTTGATCATGTGAGTCCTGAAGCAGGCAACATCGGGGTAAAATGAATCAGAACGCAATATGCCGGTGGAACAGGCATATTGACGGCAGAAGGGATTATAAGGGGGTTTATATGAAATATGAAATAGCATTTAATAATCACTGCGTGCATGCGCGAATAGATCCGACGGTGTTCAGAACTCCTGATACCGAATATTATCCCGTTTATTCGTGGATATGGCATACAAGGCTTGATAAAGATGAGATCTGCCGGCAGCTGGATTCAATGTACAGCCGTAATATAAGAAATTTATATATTATTGCTGAATCGGTGCATTTCAGGCCTAACCTGGCCCCGACCATGCTTGAACCTGATTATTACACAGATGAATACCTGCGGCTCTGGCACGCTGCAGTCAGCCATGCTGCTTCAAAAGGCATGAATTTCTGGCTTTATGACGAAGACGGGTGGCCTTCCGGCAGCGCCGGCCATGCGGTTGTCAGGGAGAACCCGGGCCTTGCGCAGAAACGCCTGACGAAGAAGGAAATATTTCTGCCAGCCGGAGGAACATATGATCTGAAAAGCCGAGGCAAATCACTGATAGCAGCTTTCAGGGGCAGGAAACGTATAAATTGCAGCTATACAGCTTGTGCGCCGTATGGAGACATGCAGAGCGATCCGGATAAAGCCGCTGGTCACATTGTAATAACAGAATTTTGGCTGGAACCGGCGAAGCAGCATGCCGGGTATCCCGACATACTCAACCCGGAGTCAGCTGCCGAATTTATCCGTCTGACCCACGAGAAAGTCAGGGCTGAGATGAGAGAGCACATCGGAGGCACGCTGAAAATTACCTTTACGGATGAACCTGCGGCGGGTAAACCCGGATTTAATGAAGATATTATAACGGCATTTGGTGACAGATACGGATATGACATATGTGATTATCTCCCGGCCCTTTTTGACACGCAGGATCTGAGCCGCGAAGAAATAAAAGCAAGGCAGGATTACTATGAACTTGTGGGTGAGACTCTTGCCAACAGTTATTTCATTATGCTGAAAAAATGGTGCAGCAATAACGGAATGCTTTCATCAGGGCATCTGGGCGGGGAAAATGATGTGCTTGGATGTATAAACGGAAACAGCGGATTTTACCAGCCGCTCAGGATGCTGAGGTGTTTCGACATACCCGGAGTAGACGCAATATGGAGACAGATATTCCCGGGCGCAGCCGAATCAATAAATGGCAAAGTAACCGGGCAGAATAATTTCTTTCCGCGATACGCCTCAAGCGCGGCAAATCAGAACGGCAGCAACACGTCAGTAACAGAATCATACGCGGTATACGGCGCAGGCCTGACATATGCGCAGATGCGTTATGTTCAGAACTACCAGTTTGTAAGGGGCATCAACCTGCTTAATGTCATGAACATGACATATGAACATGTTGATTTTTTGATGGGTGGAATACGCCCCTCATTCCCGGAACAAATGCCCGGGGCTGGCGATGTTGCTGCTTACAACCTGCACTCAGCAAGGCTGACATACCTCATGACTGCCGGAAAGCCATATGCGGATACTGCACTCTATATGCCATTCAGAGACTTTCAGGCTGATCTGGAAAACTCAAAACGTACCGCGGAGGAATTTGAAAGGATCGGATTTACTATTGAAAAGGCTCAGGGAAGTTTTGATGTGATCGATGACGACCTGATCAATAACGTGCCGGAAGAGGATCTGAGCAATGGAGTGCTTCGGAGCGGTTATGCGGAATATCGTACTATATTTCTCCCACACTGCCGGCACATGACTTATGAAATCAGGATCAAACTTGAAAAGTTTGTATCGGGCGGCGGAAAGGCATATATGATGGGGGAAGGCAGAAACAGCTGTGATGGAGGAAATGGTCTGCTCAAGGGGGCTGTATTGTTCACACCGGAGCAGATCCCTGTTCTCATCAAGCCGGTTGTGCGATCTTCCTCAGATAAAATCAGGGCTGTAAAAAGGATCACTGAAGACGGCGAATTGTATTTTTTATACAACGAAGGTTTTGAGCCGGTTGAAACAGAGCTGTATATACCAGGAGCAGCCGGGGATCTGTTATCGCCGGAGGCTTCCATATATGAGTTTGACACAATTACCGGAGAGATAAGGATACCAGCCCATGAGCACGTAGCTGCCGGCGGAGGCGGATTTAAAATGAGGCTGTTTCTGCATTTCGGGGAGGGACGCTGCTATCTGATAGCGGGGCATACTTTGGATATGGGCTCCGGCAGTAATAAAAGCTATGCTTCATGCCATTATAAGCACGATGAAATCCGTGGAACGAGGGAGATGAAGAACACTGTCTGCCTGATAGAAAATTTCACTTTCAGGAGGATCAGGGAGTTTGTTATAGGGGAACATAATTATGAAAGCTGGCTTGTGAATGAAGCACCTTGCTCAGCAGAACCCGGCAAATGGCCGGCTCCCGATGAATTTTCAGGTGACGCTGCTTATGTTGCGGGATTTGTGTTGCCGGAATTAAAGGATGGTGAATACCTGCTTGACCTGGGAGATGTCAGATACAGCTGCGAAGCGGTTCTCAACGGGCATCTGCTTGGAATACGCTGTATGCCGCCATACAGTTATACTATTGATTCATCAAAGCTTTGCAGCGGACAGAACAGGCTTGAAGTAAGGGTATCCAACACAGCGGCCAACCAGTTTGTTCACAGCAGAAGCTTTGATAAATGGACTGATATTCAGATGGGGCCTTACCATAAGCTTGAGCTTAATTTTGAATCAGAATCAGTTGACGGCGGCCTTTATGGTCCTGTCCGTCTTATGACATGATAGTTTTATACTTCAGGCTTTGCTGAGCCTGAAGCCTGAACCGGAACTGGAACCTGGAGTGGAGGTGCGGCTGCAGTTACAGCGGCAATTCTGACAGATGCGGCTGATCCGGATTCTGCCAGAGTATTATTCACAATGCCATCTGAAACTGCAGGAGTGGCCTCTGCTAAATCTGCGGGCAAAGGTAAAGGTTCTTTTTTTATATCATACCTTACTATAGATGTAATCACGGAAACCAGGATCAATATTTCAGTTATCGTGCCTGCGATTGAGAAGACAGCTATGCTGTAAACCAACCAGAATATTGTACCGGGTAATACAAGTTTTCTTGTTATTGCAGCATCTTTGACCCAGTATGCCATCGTAGTCATTATAACTCCAAGGATAGGAAGCAGGCTGTAGATATTTTCCCATGAGGCAATCCCGGATGCGATATAGACTGTAATGAAGAAATACAGCCAAAATTTCTTTGATGCCCAGGATTTTTCTTTGTTATAGAAAACAATGTTCCTGAATGCGCCAAGAAAATTAATGGCCGCTCCCGTATATGCTCCCAGAAGTACATAATGAACGATAAAAGCTGCATTCGCCAAGGTCTGGAATAGCAGTATGCCTTTCAGCCTCCGGCTCTGAAACGACAGAACCGCTAAGGCGAGGCCAATAAAGCCTATGCTCTGTGTTATGATGTTCTGAAAATTGCTCATAATTCACTCCGCTGATCCAATGATACAGCAACAATTTCTATTATGTCTGTTATGCAGTTTATATTACCACAAATTATCATTAGAATTGTCAATGATATGCGAAAATATTCATGCACTAAAATATTTCTTGCAAAAAGTACCATTTGTATATATTATTATATCTATTAAAAAAGAAGCAACAGAACTTAAAACGACAGATACCGGGTGATTTTATTTCGTCCCCGCGTATTTATGGAAAAAAGAACGAAGAGTATTTTCAAATGTCCGCAAGGAAGCGGGTTTGCGTAAATCCTTTTCGCATTGATTTCATTTGATATGAGGGGATGGCGTCAAGAGGAGGTGCTTTCATGTTTGGTATAAGCGACCCATGGATATGGTCAGTCTATCTGCTTTGTATCCTGAGTGCGGCTGTTTGCGTAATTTACGGCGTTGTCAACTGGAATAAAGGCACTGATAACGGAAAGAGCTGAAAGCATTATCTGAAGGACTTGCGGTTTTGGATAGGAGAATCAGTCGAATATCCAGGTGATAGCCTGCTCCTCACACTGAAAGAGCCGTTGCAGAGAATCCGGAATCGTCTCTGCGGCAACAAATGTATCACCGGACGATGTGCCATAACGGCACTTTGGTGCGGCACAACAGCTGTCTGTTATATCAGGGAGCTTACATTTCGATACGGAGGAGAGGTTAAATGAATACAACAGTCACAATCGTTTATATTGTTATCTATCTTGCTATCATTGCACTTCTTGGTTATTTTGGGTTCAAACAAACAAAAAATGCTCAGGACTATCTGATTGCCGGAAGGAAAATTCATCCTTTTATAATGGCCATGTCATATGGGGCCACCTTTATCAGCACATCAGCCATTGTCGGATTCGGCGGTGCCGCAGGACAGCTCGGGATGGGCTTGCTGTGGCTGACATTTCTGAATATATTCGTAGGTATTTTTATCGCCTTTATATTCTTCGGGAAAAGAACAAGGCGGATGGGTAAAAATATTGAAGCCCACACATTTCCGGAGCTTTTAGGCCAGCGCTTTGATTCAAAATTTATGCAGGGATTTGCAGGCCTTGTCATTTTTATATTTATGCCCATATACACTGCTGCAGTTATAAAAGGCGGAGCTGAATTTGTACAGACCTTTTTCAAGATATCATACGACGCAGCCCTTATAGGATTTGTCCTGGTAGTCGCCCTGTATGTGCTGCTGGGAGGGCTGAAAGGCGTCATGTATGCAGATGCTTTCCAGGGTACGCTGATGTTTGTCGGGATGACTATCCTGCTCGTTTACGCATATTCCAAACTTGGCGGCGTATCCTCTGCGCATGAACAGCTTGGTGATCTTTTCCTTAAGAGCGATGTAAGAGAACAGGTTGCTAAAAATATTGGAGGAGGATTCCAGGGATGGACAAGTATGCCGAAATTCGACAGCCCGATATGGTGGAATCTTGTTTCAACTGTTGTGATGGGCGTGGGTATCGGAGTCCTGGCTCAGCCTCAGCTGGCTGTAAGATTCATGACTGTCAGGAGCGACAGGGAGCTTAACAGGGGAGTTGTTTCAGGCGGGATATTTATATTAATGATGACCGGTGTTGCGTTTGTTGTCGGTGCTCTTGCAAATGTGAATTTCTATAATGAAACAGGCAAGGTTGCAATGCTCGCTGCCGGCGGAAATGACAGGATCATTCCCGAATATATCGCACAATTCATACCCGCGTGGGTCGGGCCGCTTTTCCTGATAACGATGCTGGCTGCTGCCATGTCGACCTTAAGTTCGCAATTCCATACGATGGGTACTGCAGTCGGCCGTGACTTTTATGAGAAAGGCCTCCAGAAAAAGGGAAATTCAATAAGCATAACAAGGATAGGCCTGGTTATCGGAATATTGCTGAGCGCAGTTGTGGCATGGCTTTCAGGCAAACTGGAAGTAAGCATGGCTGTTATTGCAACCGGAACAGCGCTTTTCTTCGGACTCTGCGCCGCATCGTTCCTCCCGGCATACATAAGTGCACTGTACATAAGGACTATGCCGAAGGCTGCTGCGCTGTGGGGCATGGTATGCGGATTTGTGACCAGCGCTTTCTGGATATTCTTCATCCATGAGAAAGAAGCTGCCAGCTTGCAGATCTGCAGGCTTATTACAGGGAAAACATCCCTGGTTGCAGGCACTGCCCTGAAGAAACTTGCAATGGTCGATCCGATATTCATAGCACTGCCCGTTTCCCTGATTGTCACTTTTGCACTCTGGCTGATATTGCGCAACAATAAAAAGCATGCCATGGACAGTGCGCTTATTGAGAAGTGTTTTAAAGACATTGCATGAGCATTGCATGAGTCTTGTGTAAGCACAGCCTGAGGAGTTTGTAATTAAGCAGCCCCTGGAGTTTAAACTTCAGGGGCTTTTTCCCGGCTTTAGTAAAAATCCTTAGTAAAAATCTTTTGAATATTGTGCCGCACTAATGTATAATTCTAAATACAATATGACAAAACCTGCCGGTGACCGAATCAATCAACAACAACCGCTACACTTGTCGTCCCGGCCATACCGGTCATATCGAATCGTTTACCTCGACATACACATGAATGTTTTATCGCTCTTATTCCCCCGATTTGCTTTTATTTTTTTGAGGCCTTTAAAGTGGGCCCGGAAAGGGTGAAATAATGAAAATTAAATGGCGTAACAATCTGTTTATGTCTGCCGTATCAGGACTGCTTTTACCTGTTTTGCTGGCGGCATTTATGCTGGGCGGCTGCGGAAGCGGCAGGGAAGACGAAGGAGCTGATAATGCACAGCAGCAAAGTACGGCGGCGGCAGCAATATCGTCTTCGGAGCGGGCAGACGCGGGATTGCTTACATTTGGGACGTCGGTGCAGCTGGAAGCCAAACAGGCGGCTGCTGAAGGAAGTACTATAGTATTTGATAAGAAAGACTTTTTTGAGGGCATGACTTTAACTGTTCCCGAAGGAGCTTTCTCAGCCCAGACGACCTTTAAAGTCAGCGCGACTGAAATTGAAGGACACAACAAAGGGGAGTATTTCAAGCCGATAACGCCGCTTATCACTGTTGACAACGGGCAAATATTTGCTGATGTCCCGATGATCGTCTCTATACCAATCAAGGTCGAAGATGATGAATTTGCACTCGCCTTTTACTATGACAAGGCAAGCGGCCGTCTGGAAGCGATACCTTTCAAGAACATAACGAATGAACGTATTGAGGTTATTACTTCTCATTTTTCCGACATAGTAGTATCAAGTATAAAAAAAGAGACTCTGGAAAAGATGGACCGTTCAACTTCGGCAAGCATTGATACCGGATTTGAACCTGGCAAAGATGACTGGCAGTTTGCCAACAATGGTTCATTCCTTAGTCCGGGAGGGCATTGCGCCGGTCAGTCCATCACGATGGCATGGTATTATTCAAGCCAGTATAAAGCCCTGGGCGAGCCCCGACTTTTCGGCAGATTTGACAATAATATGTCGGCCACCAAAACAGCGGAGTTCTGGTTTGATGATTCACAGGGATACAGGTTCGCATCAATGGCACAGGAACTGTTCAGTATGGATAAGACAAAGACATTCTTTGACCTTACTGACGAGCATGAAGACTATACCCTTACCTTTAACGCATTTGCATATGCGATGCTTATGACCGGAGAGCCGCAGCAGATGATAATTTATAAAAAAGAAATGAAAAAAATAATCGAAGGCCACGCAATTGTCGCATATAAAATTGAAAATGGCAGGATATACGTTGCAGATCCAAATTACCCAGCTCAGAAGGACAGGTATGTGGAAGCTGAAATAGATGAATTCGAAGAAATTGATTTTGACGGGAATGAAACCGGAAAAGTCACAAAATTTCTTCTTCTGAACGATTATTCATCTGGTTCGGATGCCACAGCGATTGCCGAGAAAGGCGTCACCATCTATAATTATTTTTACTTTGCCGCACAATCTGCGTTGATCGACAATAGTGTTTTAGACAGCGAATACAAAAGAATGCTTACAGGTAATGTTGGAGACAACAAATTCCCTGCAATCGGGGTGACCTGGATGTCCGGTTATTCTGGTACATCCGGTGCCGGCCTGGCTGAAAACGGCGTCTTCTCATCCATACCTGCAGATGGTGTAA
>JAQUNY010000026.1 GCA_028717405.1 Eubacteriales bacterium | reverse complement strand
TCCATCTTGCTTATACAAAATGCCACCGGGATTTTTTGTTCAGCCGCAAACGCCCAGGACTTCTCGGTTCCGACTGCCACTCCTGTTTTGGCTGTAAGTACTATGACGGCGCAATCCGCTACCCTTATTCCCTGCTTTACTTCGCCGACAAAGTCGAAATATCCGGGTGTGTCAATTATGTTAATTTTATGGTCTTTCCATTCGCATATTGAAATGGCTGTGCTGATAGAAATTTTTCTTTTTATTTCTTCCTGGTCAAAATCCATCACGGATGTCCCGTCGTCGACCTTGCCAAGTCTGTCGAGCACTCCCGTGTTATATATCAGTGCTTCCGCGAGTGTTGTCTTACCTGTTCCGCCATGTCCCAGCAGACAGATATTCCTTATTTTGTCCACAGCATATTCTTTCAAATCAAACTCCCCCTTTATGCAGGCACCAATACCTCCCGCCCGTGGAAGCCACCCGGTTGCCATTTGCAGCGCGGCGCCTGTTTATGAGAACAGGCCGTCGGCCGGTATCAGGTCCGCATGCCCGCCTAACAAGGCTGTGAATAATTGAGCCATAATATCAGTATGACTGCATCGCAGCATAACTTGCAGTGTCGTGTTATGCTTATGCAATCATATTATGTATATTATAGCATTGTATTAAAAAAAGGAATACCCCGTCGAAAAATATGCTTTTAAAAGCACTCCGGATACCTTATACTATATAAAAGCGATATACTTCATATTTTGCCATACAGCCACTGTGTGCCTTCGGTGGAATCCGATACAGGAGATAGGACAGGAGCAATAGGACAGGGTAGGACAGGGGACGGTTCGGTAAGACAGGGGACGGTTCTGTGTCTCAGGTACACTTAATATAAGACAGGGGACGGTTCTGTGTCTTAGGTACACTTAATATAAGACAGGGTGAGACAGGTGGGAGTTTCTCTGTCAATTACAGACACTATAGACAGGTAGCACGCCTTCCCCTCCCGCTATACCCCATCCACCAGGTGGCGAGCAGGACACAGAACCGTCCCCTGTCTTGTGAGCAGGACACAGAACCGTCCCCTGTCTTGCCCTGTCTTGCCCTGTTCAGGATTTTATTGATATGATATTATTTGCTTAAATGCAAGAGGGAGAATCAGCAGCGTGATAATTGTAATGAAACACGGATCCACAGAACAGCAGATTGCAGAGATTTCCAGAACACTGAAATCTCTCGGCCTTGGGGTACATATATCCGAAGGCACCGAGAGGACCATTATAGGGGTTATCGGCGACAAGCAGCTCCTGCGCGATATCCCCCTGGAAATCATGCCCGGTGTGGAAAAACTGGTTCCTATCGTGGAATCATACAAGCTTGCCGGCAGGACATTTAAACCGGAAAAGAGCCTGATAGACGTAAACGGAGTAAAAATCGGCGGAAGTGAAATCGTAATAATGGCAGGGCCATGCTCCGTCGAAAGCCGCGAGCAGATAATGGAGGCCGCCGCAAGCGTCAGAAAAGCCGGGGCAAAATTTCTCCGTGGAGGGGCATATAAACCGAGGACCTCGCCTTACTCATTCCAGGGGCTTGAAGAAGATGGCCTGAAATTGCTTAAGGAAGCCAGCGAAGCAACAGGCCTTCTGATTATAAGCGAGGTGACAAGCGAACACACAGTTGACATAGTTGATAGATATGTAGACATGTTTCAGATAGGGGCGCGCAATGTTCAGAATTTCCAGCTTCTGAAGGAAATCGGCCGTTCGCGCAAACCGGTCCTTTTTAAGCGCGGCCCTTCGACAACTATTGACGAGTGGCTCAACGCCGCTGAATATATCATGAGCGGCGGGAACTATAATGTTGTCCTTTGTGAAAGAGGGATCAGGACCTTCGAAACATCAACACGAAACACCCTTGACATCAGCGCAGTCCCGGTAATCAGAAACATCAGCCATCTGCCGGTATTCGTAGATCCCAGCCACTCAGCAGGGAAAGCCTATCTGGTTCCAAGCCTCTCAATGGCTGCAATAGCCGCAGGCGCGGACGGCCTGATTATTGAAGTTCATCCGGATCCGATCCATGCCATGTCTGACGCCGCCCAGCAAATCACGCCCGATGTTTTTGACTCTCTATGCTCAGATATTTCACGGATCGCACCCATACTCGGCAGGAAATTTGAGGGATCTGTAAAATGAAACATGACCTGGCAAAAATGAAGTATCTGATAGTCGGTCTTGGCCTTATCGGCGGTTCAGTCGCAAGAGTCCTTAAAGAAAAAGCCGGCGCCGTCTCCGTTTATGCTGCTGACATCTCCGCTAAATCTCTTGATATTGCTCTTTCCGAAGGTATTATAAGCAAGGCTGCTCTCCTGCCCGGGCATTTACAGGACAGAATAACAGACCGTGCCGCTCTGTCGCTTTTCCATGATGCCGATGTAATATTTCTTTGTACTGATGTAGATACCTGTAATCAATATCTCGACATAATTTCATCTCTTAAAATCATCAGGGATGACCCGCCATCAGGTTCCTTCCTCCCTGTCGTTACAGATGTTTGCAGCACAAAAGAAGAGCTTGCCGTAAAGATAAAATCAATGTCCGATCCACCATGTTTTGTAGGCGGCCACCCTATGACAGGAAGCGAAAGAGGCGGTTATGAAGCAGGTAGCGCACACCTTTTTGAAAACGCTTACTATATTATTTCGCCATCAGCCTCGTCGACCGAATACGCATGCTCCCTGATAAGGGACTTTGCAATTACCGCAGGCGCCATCCCTATCCAGCTGGATGCCGCCCTGCATGACAGGATTGCCGGCAGTGTCAGCCATGTCCCCCATATTATTGCTGCCGCGCTGGTCAACATGGTGCATTCAGCCGATTCAGACGGAATCATGCAGCTTATAGCCGCAGGCGGCTTCAGGGATCTGACACGCATCGCTTCATCAAATCCCTCTTTGTGGAAAAAAATCGTGTTCAGCAATAAAGAACACATACTTGCTCTGATGGATGATTTTATTGAAATACTCGGAAAGCTGAAAACGCACATAACACAGGATGATAAGGAAGCAATGGAACAATTTTTTAAAGAAGCGCGTGATTTTCGTGATTCTCTGCCAATAACAGGCAAATCACTTATACCGCCCCGTTTCGATATAGTGGCCGATGTCGCGGACAAGCCGGGAACAATAGGGAAAATCGCGTCCATACTGGGTAGCGGCGGCGTAAACATCAGGAATATCAATGTGTCAAACAGTCGCGAATTTGAAAAAGGCTGCCTCAGAATTACTTTTTCTGATCAGGCAAGCGCGGACATTTCGATAAAAATGCTGGAAAATCAGGGATATAAAGTGTATCCGGGCTGACAGTTTGATCCGGGTTGACAAGTTCATCCGGGTTGACAGGTTCATCCGGGCTGACAGCTTATTGCCTGTTCCCGGGCAAATTTCCTGAAATATGCTCATTGAGCTTATATCCAAGCACCATAAGGCTGTCGCTCAGATGAACGTTCTCGATAATAACATCATAGTTCAGCTTCAGGTCCATGGGCGAAAAATTCCACAGCCCTTTTATACCGCACCTTGCGGCTTTTTCGGCAACAGATCGCGTGTGCCCGTAAGGGACGCATATCATCGCAATGTCGACCTTATGTGTTTTTACAAACGCCTCCAGGGTTTCTATGTCGGCAACCGTAACACCGTTTATTTTCATTCCAATCACATCCGGGGAGTTGTCAAATATCCCGGCAAGGCTATAACCCCTCTTCTCAAAATTACTGTAATTGGCAAGAGCCTGCCCCATATGGCCCGCTCCTATAATTACCGTCTGATACTTATTATCAAGACCCAGTATGGTGCTTATCTCTCTGAACAGGGATTCCACATTATACCCGTATCCCTGCTGGCCAAAACCCCCGAAACAATTCAGATCCTGCCTTATCTGAGACGCCGTGATGCCCATTCTCTTGCTGAGTTCCATAGACGATATCCTGTTGATCCCGAATTCCAGCAGATCCGAAAGGTATCTGAAATACCTCGGGAGCCGCTTTATAACGGCATCAGAAACACTCTTTTTTGAAGCCATCGGCATTTCCTCCTCTGCTAAAATTTTGTCAGATAGTGCTCGATCTCCCATCTGCTGATCCTTTTTCTGTAATTATCCCACTCCTCTTCCTTAGCCTCGATAAATTTACCATAAACATGGTCTCCCAGAATGTCTCTCACAAAATCACTCTTTTTCATTTCATTTACCGCTTCTTCAAGGCTGACAGGAAGCAATTCTATTCCATTTGTAATTCTCTCATCCTCAGTCATGAGGTAAATATTCTGATTGACCGGCTCCGGAGGCAGTATCTTTTTTTCAATGCCATCCAGCCCGGCACGCAAAATAGCCGCGATTGCCAGATAAGGATTACAGGAGGGATCCGGGTTCCTTATCTCGAGCCGGGTTGAAGATCCTCTGGACGCGGGTATCCTGATCAGCGGACTCCTGTTTCTCGCAGACCATGCGATGTTCACAGGCGCCTCATACCCCGACACCAGCCTCTTATAGGAATTGACTGTAGGATTTGTTATAGCGGTAAGGGCTTTGATATTTTTCATTACACCGCCCATAAAATAAAAGGCTTCCAAACTTAACTGCATGTCTCCCTTTTCATCAAAGAACGCATTAGTCCCATTTCTGAACAGGGAAACATTGGTGTGCATCCCCGACCCGCTTATGCCATAAACCGGCTTCGGCATAAAGGTGGCATGGAGGCCGCTATTCTGGGCAATAGATTTGACGACCAGCTTGAAGGTCATAATATTGTCCGCCGTCTTAAGCGCATCTTCATATTTAAAATCGATCTCATGCTGCCCCGGCGCCTCCTCATGGTGAGAGGCTTCTATTTCGAATCCCATTTCTTCAAGCGTAAGGCAAATGTCCCTCCTCGCGTTTTCACCAAGGTCAACCGGTCCGAGGTCGAAATATCCGGCATTGTCATGCGTGGTCACCGTAGGCTTACCGTCGCTGTCAGTCAGAAAGAGGAAAAATTCGCACTCAGGGCCAACATTGAATTCACTGTATCCCATTCTGCGGGCTTTGTCTAAGGCTCTCCTCAGCACATACCTGGGATCTCCCTCAAAAGGAGTCCCGTCGGAATTGTATACATCACATATGAGTCTTGCTGTTTTACCGGGCTGCTGCCTCCAGGGAAACACAGCAAAAGAATCGGGATCAGGCCTCAAATACATGTCTGATTCTTCTATCCTGACAAAGCCTTCAATAGACGAACCGTCAAACATGCATTTACCGCTCAGCGCCTTGTCTATCTGACTGGCTGTTATCGCCACATTTTTAAGCATTCCGAATATGTCGGTAAACTGCAACCGTATGAATTCGACATCCTGCTCCCTGACTATCCTGGCAACATCTTCACTGCTGTATCCCGGCACGGCTGGATCCTCCTGTTTTCTTATTGCTATTGCTGACTTGTATAAAACTCCACTGATTAACTGCCTTGTTATAAATATTTTACTGCATTATCGGTCCCTCTGCACAAAATTTATGAAACAGTTCGGGAAAAGTCTGCAAGGCCTGCCGGAAAACGGCCGCAAGCCGTGAAGCCTGTCTATATGGACACCAGGACCGCGTCGCCTATTCCAAACGGCATCAATTCATATTTGTCCGCGAACCTGTTTTTGTCTATAAATGTTCCGGGGCTTACCGACTCGGATTCCAGTATGCCCGAAATATATGCAGGCCCCATGAGGTTATACAGGGTGGTTGCGGCTTCGATCCGTATCTTGTTGACTCCCTTCTTAAGAAGCCCTTTGGCGTTGAACATGTATGGTTCCCAATACCCGGTGCCGGCAGCTTTGTCGTTTATGTATACGGTTATATCAGCTGCAGTAACCCTGCTAAGCGCCAGATAGATCTCTCCGCCGGCATCAGGCATTTCGGGGGTGCAGAAAATTTCAGCGCAAAATTCAGCTCTTCCGGCATAAAACGGATATCCTGACGCCGTCAGATCATGGCGGCATATCTCACCCGAAGCCCTGTCCAGCACAAAGTTTTCCCTGTCCAGGTCTGTTACGCGGAACTTTCCGACGATATAAACCGCTTCTGCTTCAGTCGGCTCATGTGACTTGAAATCAGGGACTCTTCTGTGGCAGTTGGGTCCGGTTATGTTATTGACCTTTTTCCCTTCAAGAACAAGCCTGTTCTCTCCCTTTACAAGCAGGCCGTCCAGCGGAACTCTTGTGAAGCTTGGATCCTTCCAGCTTTTTTCAGAGTCAAACGCCCCTTTTTCCCCTCTCTTTTTCAGAGGAGCGACCTCTCTGCCATTGAAAATAATTCTGTCGAGATTTTCGGCAAGTTCTATAGCTGCAAACAGGTTCTCATTTTCAGGTTCTCCGGCTTCAAGCACCTCAAAAACGTATTCAGCACGGAATCCGGCACCGTCTTTTGCCGGGTAGAAATGGTCATGCAAAACTCTGGCGGCTATGCCGTTTTCGGCAACAGGTTTTCCGTCAATAAAAAGGGTGAGTCTGTTCAGAGGGAGTACATTTTCCTCGCAAATCGTTGTCTTCCAGTTGACAGCGTTTGCAATCAGCTTTGTGCCATATCCGTATCCGCAGGTTACTGATGCGAAGCTGACACCGCTTCCCAAAAATGCCGGGACACAGGGCGGGATTTCAGCGGTTTCATCCTCTTCGTCAGGCAGGTAGAGCATGAGGCTGCCCGCCGGATAAAAACGAGCCCTGATTTCATGGGTATCTTCATTGAACCATTTCAGGCTGTAGTGTTTTCCTGTCATAAGGTCCATAACTTGTATCGATGAAGCTCCGGGCAATTGAACAGCCGTTTCATATGACTTGTTTTTATCCGTATTAGCAATAAATACCAGCCTTCCTCCATCTGTCTTCCTGGAGTGGCAAAACAGCCGGGCTGCATTCATGCCTGTTTTTGTGTCGGTTATTGTGATCCTTCCGGCAAATATCATATCCAGTTCATCAATTGCCGCTTTTATTGAGGCAGTGACAGAACAGCCTGAAAACAGGCCTCCTTCAATGCCGTTCTCAAGCGGTTGCCCATCGACCAGCTCAGGCATTTTCTTGACAAATATTACTCTGCCGGGACCCGCTTCATTGATAAAAGAGGCAAGCAGGTCGGCAGTACTCCTTTTCAGGTTACAGGCCGGCGGTACTACAACCGCGCTATAACTGTGATCTCCTATTACAATCCTGCCATTTTTAACGGCCGCGTGCCTTTCCATGATAATCTCGTCTCCATAATGGAAATCGAGTTTGTTTGCTTCCAGTTCCAGAGAAAGCTCGGAAAAATCAGCATCGTAAGGCGCTACAGCCCTGCGGGCCGGCGAAAATTCACACCACGCACTGCTGATGGGATGGATCATTAGTATCTCTGTCTCACGTTTACCTGTCGATACGGCATAACACAGCCTTGCCGTGTAATCTGCGTACCCCTTCTCTTCCCTCCACCAGGGCTGCTGATAGAAGAGGTTGGCCGGATAATCACGCTTTCTTTCCCCACGCATTGAATAAAGAGATAAATGATAGTTGACAAAGCTTATTCCAAGCGCAGCCTGCCAGTCGGCAATCCACTTCCTGTGGAAAAAGCTCACATGCTGCCCGACGCAGCCAAATACTTCGCAGAAAGAGCGTTCCTTACCAAGCTGGTCTGCAACAGAGGTCACCTGTTTGACTGTCACCAGCTGTTTTATGTGACGCCCCAGCTTGTCGATCCCAGGCCAGTGCATAAACTCATAATGTGGCATGGCGGCGCCTATCCAGTTTATTTGGCTTGCAAGGCTGTCCTCCGCCATGAAATGGCCGGTCATGATCAGGTTGTTTTCTTCACACCACTTATAATATGGTTTCGTAAAACTTTCTATAAAAAGACCGGTGGCGCTTTCGAAGAAATCAAACCGTGTTTTTCTGTGCGTACCATCTCGTTTATCAAAAAACAGGTCTTCCAGAATTCGGTCTTCCAGCTTATACCCCTTTGTTTTTACGAAGAATTCCGGCAGGTAGTCGGACCATGGCAGGACAGGCATTTTATAGCGGCTGTTCATAAGATAGCACGGCTCGTCGGTAAATATGCCCGGTATCTCTTTCCCGAAATACTGACCGCATTCCTTTTTATATTTTTCGTGTGTAGATTCAAAAAACCTGCGCACAGCCTCCGGATTCATCAGGTCAACATAGCTTGCCCCGTTGAACCAGACATCTCCAAGGGGCGAAATCCTCCTGCAGATCAAATTCCTTCCACTCTCATCTTTTACGCCTGCTCTATGCAGAACAATGTCATTTTCAGTGATTTCATCATCTCTGAGCAATACAAGTGCCCTGCTCCTGAAGGCCTCGTCAGCTTCTGGCACCTCGCCGCCTGCAAAGCCACTCGGCCATTTGTCTTCATCATACAGCCAGGCATAAGTACCGGTTTCAGTTGCTTTGGCAACGCATGCCTTAATAAGCTTCATCCATTCGTCCGACAGATATCCCGTCACCAATCCGACTCTGGAATGCATAAAATAACTGCCCCATCCTTTTTCGGCCATCTCGCCGATCTGTCTTTCAAGCTCATCTTTGTCAAGGCTGTCGTTCCAGCTCCAGAAAGGAGCAGGGCGGTAAAGGGCACCCGGCTGCGCAAAGCCCTCGCTGAAACATTTATCGCTTTTCGTCTTTTCTGAATTCTTCATTATAATAGTCCTCATATTAGTCCTCAGCTTATAAAATTATTTCCAACCTCATTCCAACCCCTGTTCCTTCCAGGGCTTATTCCAAACCTTTGGCTATACTTTCCGGCGATACAATGCATACATCAGGATGGTCCTGCAGCAGCGAGGCAGGTACAGCAGCGCTGGCGGCTCCGGTCAGCATCCTCTTTGCAATGCCGTGCTGCCATTCGCGGGTCAGGGCTATATAGACTTTTTTTGATGCAAGTATCTGTTTCATGCCTATGGTAATGCACCATTCGGGCATGCCTGTTATGTCGCCCCGCTGGTAACCTATGGCGTTAACTGCCCTTGTTTCGCGCGTGACCCTCAGTACCCTTGTCGGGAGTCTGGAAAATTCTTCTGTTGTTATCATTTCGTCTGCTTCGGGAGGTTCGTTAAATGCTATATGCCCGTTTATTCCCAGTCCGCCAAGGCATATATCAGCACCGCCGAGGCTTTCTATCGTCCCGTCGAATTCAGCTTCCCGCCCGGGTACAGGGAAAAAGCGGCTGGTTTCAGGCATAGCAAGCTCGGGATCTACCCTGTCATAGAAATCCTTCTTCATCCTGCCGAAGAAACTCATCGGATGTGTCCCGGGTATGGCTTCACCGGGTTTAATCAGGTATTCGTCCATGTTGAAAAAGTAAACCTTCCTCAGCGATATCCGCAGCCTGTTTGCCAGTTCGGCCAGGACCGGATACTGCCCTGTAGGGCCCACCGGCACGATCATTACCGTGTTCTTACCCTCTTTATTATTTTTTATTATACATTCGAGCATTGTCAGTGCCATATCCAGATACACATCACTCTCCGAAGGCACTGTTTTTAACCTGATATTCCTGCCATATACCATCAAATTCCCCTCCTGCTTTTTAATATGTTCCTTTGTGTTTTTTTAAAGAGCCGCAGCACGCAGGCATTTTATTGTTTTTGTTATTCTTTTGTCATATTTCTGATATTATATAACATTCTTTTAATACAGACCAGTCTTCCAGATTTCTTCATGATTTCTTCAGCTTCTTCGCGGCGGTAGACATATACTTTCAAAATGTCGTATAATACTTCAAGTGAGGATCCTTCAAGTATATTCTGCAAACCTTCACTATTCGGATATATTATACCGCATTGGATGTATTATATATCAACAGATGAAAACTCTCAGATGAAAGGAAAGGTCAGGACATGAAAGTATTGTTGATTAATGGAAGCCCCCGCGAAAAAGGCTGTACGTTTACTGCACTAAGCGAAGCAGCGGGCGAAATAACAAAAGCCGGAATAGAAACCGAGATATTCCACATCGGCAAAACCCCTATAAGAGGATGCACCGCCTGCGGCCTGTGCAGAAAAAACGATCTCGGAAAGTGTGTTTATGATAACGACAGTGTGAACACCGCACTGCTGAAGGCAAAAGAATCGGATGGTTTTATAATAGGTTCGCCGGTACATTATGCCTCCGCCGCCGGAATGCTTATTTCTTTCCTGGATCGGTGCTTTTACTCGGGAAACAGGTATTTTGCCTACAAACCAGGCGCTGCAATAGTCAGCTGCCGCAGAGGCGGTTCAACAGCCTCCCTGGACCAGCTTAATAAATATTTTACTATATCCAATATGCTGCTTGTTTCCTCACAGTATTGGAACATGGTCCACGGGAATACACCTGAAGAAGTGCAGCAGGACCTGGAAGGCATGCAGACAATGAGGACTTTGGGAAAGAATATGGCCTGGGTGTTGAAATCCATTGAAGCCGGCCAAAAGGCAGGTATACCGCTCCCCGAAAAGGAAGCTCCCCAGAGGACAAACTTTATAAGGTAAACCGGCACTTAAGAAACACTCAAGCTGTTATTGTAGTTATATATAATTTACATACCATGCTGCCAATTGTACAACTGCCGATTATACAAGGGGGAGGTTTATCCGATGAGGACCCGCTTTGAAAACCAGCTTAAAGACCTGAGCAGGGAGCTTATCGAAATGGGCTCGCTTGTGGAGAGCGCCATTAACGGGGCAGTTGATGCCCTTATTAAGCAAGATGCGGCAATGGCCAGAAAAACGATCGAGTTTGATATGAGCATTGACCAAAAAGAGCAGGATATTGAGAGTATGTGCCTTAAGCTTCTTTTGCAGCAACAGCCTGTAGCGCGCGATTTGAGGCTTATTTCGGCTGCGCTTAAAATGATAACTGACATGGAAAGGATAGGAGATCAGGCGGCAGATATATCCGAAATCGCAATATACCTTTCCGGAAGCCCTTACATTAAAAAGCTTGAAACAATACCGCAGATGGCTGATGAAGCTATTATGATGGTATCAGGCAGTATCAACGCATACATAAAAAAGGACCTGCAGATAGCACGCAGGATAATTGATTCAGACGATATTGTTGACAGGCTTTTCGTTACGGTTAAGGACGATCTCATAAAAATGATACATGAAGATCCTGAAAATGGAGGCCAGGCAATGGACCTCCTTATGATTGCAAAATATTTTGAGCGCATAGGCGACCACGCTGTCAACATTGCCGAATGGGTTGAGTATTCCATTACAGGCGTGCACAAAAACGAGGAAATAGAAAAAAGAAACACTTTACAAAGCCGTCCTTGATAAAAAGCCCGACCTTATTATGCTGCGATAGAAATCGACAGCAAGCCGGGTAAAGGTACAGAGATAAGAATCAAATTCAATCTCAATGCGCAAGATGATTTGTAAATCCTTTTAAATATTTCCTGTGCCTTGTACTGTTCGTCTTACTGCAGTTCGTATTATGTGTCTCATTGTGAGTCAGATTTTCATCTTTCCCGAATAAAATAAATATTGTTGTCCCGATCGTCCCAAACAAGGCCGCTGTTAAAAAGTTTGCCGACGGCGATACATTCCATAATAGCGCACTTGATAATGCGGCAATTGAAACAACGACATCCCTGATGAGGTAGTAAGTTCCGAATATCGACGCCTTATTGCCTTCAGGAGCCAATTTTACAATAAGAGCTTTCCTCGTAGGCTCACCAAACTCTTTCAGCCCGCGGATAACAAATGCAAATATCAATAAAGGCATATTGGTTGAAAATAACAGGATCAACGGAAATATTGTAAAGAAACCAAAAGTAATAGATATGAGCAATTTGCTCGTCGTCTTTTCGGATAAATACGCTACCGGGATGTATATCAACATTGCCGTTATCATTTCGACAACCGTCAGCATACTGAATGATGCCGCTGATATACCGTTGTTTTGCATGACCCAGACAACTACAAAGGCATATGGTATCTGCTCGGCAAACCTGATGAAAATATCACTTAAAAGCAGTATCCTCAGTTCTTTAGATATTTTAATAAATGAGTCTCTCAGCTTTGGAGGCCTGCATTTTTCCCTGCTCTTCTCTTTGATAAATCTGTGTATGAACCATAATGCAAATATCCCCAGTATAAATGCTGCAGCAAAGGATATCCTGGCTCCCGTTTTAATACCGTAAAAAGTAATAAAAACTCCTCCCAATACAGGCCCAAGCGCCATCGGGATCCTTCTGGACAGGGAATGAAGAGAGACTCCCATTGTCTGTTTTTCTTTCTTAACTGTTGCCGATATCAGAGATAATATCGCAGGTAGTGAAAGAGCGGTCCACGAAATAAAAAAAACGGCTCCGATCAATACTGCCTGCCATACAGGAAACGCTATAATAACAGCATATCCAAACATTGCAATACAGGTATATATGAATAAAGCTTTCTTATAGCCCAGCCAGTCGGATATATATCCTCCGATGCAGGAATATGCCGCGCTTAAAAAATTATCCATCGCATTCAATAATCCTACTGCAAAGGTCGTGCCTCCTATTGCAAGAATATATACAGGCAGGAACCTTTCGCCCATCTTCTCGCCTAAACCGATCACAACTGCCATCAATAACATCGTCAGCATGCTTGTGTTGATACCAAAAAAAGCTCCGGCTTTATTGATTTTTGTTGTCTTTTCATTCTTATTCTTATTTACTGCTTCACAATCCGATTTCATTGTTAAGCTCCAATAAAACTTTTACTTTAAACCAGTACTAAAAATCAGCTTTTTATCTGCTTTGGATCCATCACTGAATTATCTTCCGCTTTACCCATGCAGCACTTGTATTATCTCATATTTTTATTACTCAATCAAAAAGAGGATATACCACTTTTCAACCGGTGGCATATCCTCTTCCCAATTAAACAACCTTCTGTTTTTAAACCAAATTACTTTATACCTGTTGCAAATTCCTGGCAGCCAATACCTGTTGCATCATCATCTTATTACTTCGTCTATGATATCCTGAACCTGCAACTTTATGGATTCTATATCAGCCGCGGGTGAAACCCTCTCAGCAGCAATCTTTTTGTATATTTCGTTTACTAACGACGTCGCAGCGCTGAAGTGTGACACATAGTCAATTTTCAGTTCGTATTTGTATATATCCATTGCTCTCTGGACTTCCATTTCAGAATCTCTTATGCCGGCAAACCAAAATTGACAGTTAGACAGGTTCATCTCATCAAAAGTCACGTAGTCACTCTTTGTATTATCCCAGTTCACATTCCACCATGCCGCTGCGTTTACTATGGCTTCTGCGTCCTTGTCATTGTTGCTGAGGAAGAACCAGGGCAGGTCGCTGGAATCTCTCATGTACGCATTTCCTGCAAGATTGTCCGGCCCTGAGGGAAGCAGCTCTGCGCCAAAATTCAATCCGAGATCTGCAAATTTATAATAAGTTGCCGCTGACCAGTTCACCCCCTGATACATGGCAACCGTACCATTTATAAAGCCTGTTCTCAGGTTTGTGTTTGCCGTAACTTTGTATGTGTGGAACAAGTCACTTGTGAACTGAAGAGCTTTCAATGCTTTTGCGCTGGTAAGGTTATAAACGAATTTACCATCTTCATTACGATCTACTACCGAGGCAAGATTGGATTTCAACATCGCGCCGCACATACTCACAGCACTGTCAGAACCGAATCCCCATTGGTCTATAACACCATCGCCATCGTAATCGTGTGTCAACTGTCTGGCGATGTCTACGAAAACATTCCAATTCCAGTTGCCTTGCAGGGCAAATGTATGGAGATCAGGTATCCCATCCTTATCAAGCAGATTTTTGTTATAAAACAGGCATACAGGCGACATTTTAGCACATCTGAAAAAGCCGTAATACTTACCGGGATCCAAAAATCCGCGTACCTGGTCAAATTCAGCCTGATTGTAAACAGGCAACGTGAAATCTATGTAGTCATTCAGGGGCATTATAATTTGCTGTTGCTCATATTTCGGGAAAATCCTCTGTGCATAAAGCATTGCCGCATCTGCATAGCGTACTCCGGCCAGGAATGATGTTTCCACCTCTGACTGCAATATTGTGGTATTACTAACTGTCACAATATTAAATTTACAGTTGAATTTCTCTTCTGCCTCTTTCATTAATTTATATTGCACATCATAGATCCTTGTTCCCCCGTCGCTTGCACTTTTAGGAAGCTGAGCAGGTGAAAATGACATCATATCGATTACTCTGCCTTGAAGATCATATGTCTTCGCACTTTCCACCGGAGTCGTTGAAGAATCTTCATCCGGTACAGAAGCCTCCTCATCTGTTATTTCGTCCGTTTCATCTGTCTGTGTTTCGTCAGTCTGAGTACTGCCGGCGGTTTGTGCGGCACTCGAAGCTGCAGCCGTTCCGGTTGCCTTTGTTCCCGAAGCCACAGAGCTCCTGGACGTTGTCTTGGATCCTGTCACAGTTGATGACTTCGAAGCACTTGCTGTGGCTGATGGAGACTCTTTTTCCGCGCATCCGGCAAAAATGCCCATG
>JAQUNY010000025.1:4232-14710 GCA_028717405.1 Eubacteriales bacterium | reverse complement strand
GCAAGACAGGGGACGGTCCTGGGTAAGACAGGGGACGGTTCTGTGTCCTGTTTCCCAGATCAGGGCAACAGGAAAGGGGCGGTCCTGGGTAAGACAGGGGACGGTTCTCTGTCTTGTTTCCCAGACCAGGGCAACAGGAAAGGGGCGGTCCTGGGTAAGACAGGGGACGGTTCTCTGTCTTATGATGCAGGTCAGCAGGATAAGACAGGGGACGGTTCTGTGTCCTGTTTCCCAGATCAGGACAGAGTTTCCGGACAGGGTTCCAGGAGTTTTAGGAGTTCCAGGAGCCCCCAAGACTGCTCTCTGTCTTACCTTGTCTTATCGTCACCTGCTTTGTTGGACACAGGACACAGAACCGTCCCCTGTCTTATCAAAACACAGAACCGTCCCCTGTCTTACCACCCTGTCTTACCACCCTGTCTTACCACTCGGCATAGCCTCCATCTTCATACTGGAGGAAATGTCCGGGCCATTTCCCATCATAAACCTTATCCTCGATGCCTTTGTCATCCAGCTCGATGCCAAGGCCTGGTCCTTTAGGTACGTCAATATAACCGTCTTTGATAACAAACGGTTCCTTCAGGATCGTTTCGCCAAGATCCCACTTCTCAGGCATCCCGAGATATTCCTGTATCAGGAAATTAGGCGTGCAGGCGTCAAGCTGAAGACATGCCGCAAGCGATATCGGCCCAAGCGGGTTATGAGGGGCAATCGTCATATAGTATATCTCCGCCATGGCAGCTATCTTGCGCGCCTCAAAAATCCCGCCTGTATGGCACAAATCAGGCTGCAGTACTTTGGCTGCCTGCTTTATGATCACATCCCTGTATCCCCATCTCGTAAAGAGCCTCTCCCCTGTTGCCACCGGGATCACTGAAGATCTGGCGATGTCAACCATTTCGTCAACATTCTCGGGCAGGCACGGTTCTTCGATAAAAAACGGGCAGTATGGCTCCAGCATCCTCATAAGCCTTTTTGCGACGGCAGGGCTCACTCTCCCATGGAAATCGATTGCAATGTCAACACCTGGTCCGACAGTTTTACGGACCTCTGCGAAATAGGCGACATGCCTGTTCATCTCTTCAAGGCTTGCTATCTGGCTTACAGGAGGCAATATGGAGTATTTCATCGCAGTCAGGCCTTCTTCAGCCCTTCTTGCGGCAATCTCACCCATTTCGACGACGGAATCTGCATAACCAAGCCCGGCTTTTTTTATATGGGTATACATCCTTATCTTATCTCTTACCGCTCCTCCCAACAACTCATAAACAGGTGCGCTATAGTACTTGCCCTTAATATCCCAAAGAGCCATTTCAATGCCGCTCAGGGCGCTCGTAAGTATAGGTCCGCCGCGGTAAAATCCTCCCCTGTAAAGCCTTTGCCATAACGCCTCTATTTTGAGCGGATCCTGCCCGATGATAACTTCGGAATATTCTCTGACAGCCGTTTCAACAGTACGGGATTTGCCTTCGACGACGGGCTCGCCGTATACTGTGATGCCTTCGTCTGTGAATACCTTGAGAAACAGCCATCTCGGCTTAACATGATAAGTTTTGATTCCTGTAATTTTTATTGTTATCAACTCCTTTTAATTTTTTTAATATTTACTGATGCTTTCTGCTGCTTTCTGATGTTTTCTTATGTTCTTTCATGTTCTCCTGTGTTTTCTAATATAATTTATGAGCACATACATATCTCAATAACAGTATATTCCTAATGTTTGTTTCTGTGAAATATATCTTAATATATCTCATTTAACGAGATGAGCGTTTCGTTGACAAGCTCCTGGCCGCCCTCAGGCGAAACAAGGTTGCAAAACATACATGCGCTGTAGCCTTTACCTTCGGTCGCGCGCTGTGTCGCCAGATATGTGCCCCCGTCGTCACCCGGCACTCCCGCCAGCTGTATAACAAAAGTCTGTTCAAAAGGCGAACGCGCCTGTATCCTGTGCATATAGTCCATGTACAGTTCAAAGCGGTTGGATGCAAACGCTATGTCCCCAACCTTCACAACATGCAGCTCCATAGGTAGCCCTGGTTCAGAATCCTGGCTTTTATAACGCTCAATGATACGCCTGAACCGGTTACGCTGGGACACCAGCGATGAATTTTCTGAAATAAGTCTGAGCGGCGGCAATCCTTCTGTCTTGAACTGCCTGTCTTCAAGCATTTTCAACCCTTCCTCGGCAAATTTGAGTTCTTCATCCAGTATACGCCTCTTTTTCAGACTGATAGTCCTTACAACATGCCTGATCCTGACATCAGTCCTGATATCACTTTTCGCCCAGCCCAGCACTTCGTCAAAAGCTTCTGCTATCCGACCGGCGATATCACGTCTTGCAGCCCTCTCCAACAAACCTCTCACAGTGTTTTCCAGGCTGAGGCCTGGCATTATATGGCCGTATTTAAGTACAAACCTTCTTTGCTGCGCTTTTTGATAGTGAAGTATACGTGGTGAAAGGTCTCCGGCAGCAGCACATTGCGGAAGTATGAAAATATTACCGTGCCTGGCGAATATTGCTTCACGAACATCATGCCAGTAATCAGCCGAAATCATTTCTTCATGCTCTGAATTCTGCGATGGGCAGGGAACATTGATGATAGCTCCCGTCAAGGAGCCATCCACGTTAAATGTATACATGACATTCAGAAAGTGATCGGCCCCGGCCTCATAATGGCTGAAATTATCATCCTTTGTGTTACCGTACATCTTCGCATGGCCGTCTACCATGTAACCATTGACCTGGCTGACACCCGTGCCTCTTTTGGACAGGTCATCAAAATAAACGACTCGCCTGCTATGCGACACTACGGCATAACCATACCCGTATCCTATTCCGCCTTCCAAACGGCCGCCATAAGCCTCACAGACAGCGTCAGCCGCCTGCTGTGCAAGAAAATGCCTGTATTCGTCACCGGACGCTACTTCAACTCCAACATCAGGTATTTCTTCTTTACCTGGCGTAGTTGACCCGAATTCCCACGAGAATATTGAAGACTCCTTATAATGTGAAGCACCAGTGTGGGTATGTGTGGCGTTCATAATAATCCTGTCTGCGGGGAAGTCAGGCAGCCTCTCCTTAACCGCAGCACGCACCTCATCAAGCAATCCTGACCTGATCACAACAAGGTCTGCGGACAGGAAAACAACAATATCATTCCCGTCATCCAGCACTAATGCCGTAGTAAAGATTGGATCGCTTATCCCTTTTGATATGCGCATGGCAAATTGCCCCGGTAAATTGACGGGTTTGTCGGTGCTTATATCACGAGTTGCCCACCCTATCTTCAGCCTGCCTTGCTTTCCTTCAATCGCCACATTTGCTTTATCCGCCATTGTTCTGCCCTCCATCATGGTTCTTGCATTTAATTATTCTGCCTGTATCAGGTAATACATCGATTGAGTATTCTCTCCGATTTTGAACTTCAGCTTTCCGTCTTCCTTGATTACCGGTATGGTTCCTATATAGAGACCTTCGGCGCTTACCGCCCATATTTTCTGCCTTGGGAGGGCAGTTGTCATTTCAATCTCCGCTTCAATAACTTCAATAAGTACCGGCGGCCTTCCGTAATCAAGCAAAACACCGTTTTCATCATAAGTCTCGCCTGTATTCATCGTGCGTCCGACTGCCGTTAGCAGGATATTATCAGATGAATGAAGCGGTTCCTCCGTCAGTGAACTCATTGCGATAACAGCATAATCAGTGCCGCATTTTACATTCAGTCCGTCAATTTCTATCGGGGAATTGCTTCCGAGCATGCCATATACACACTTAGTCATGGGAGAGTCTATTGTTCCGTATTTCTTCTCCCAGTTTCTGTAGAGCTGCCCATTATCAGAAGTAACACTGCATCCCGACGCATCGGTAAAGCTTTCACCTGCACCGGCAATCCTGTTTGCAGTTTTATTGTCAAACCTGAGCCCGACACGATGCTTCTCAGGCAGCAACGCAAAAGGATTTTTCCCTGTTTCATTCAAATCGTTGATCACTACTTCAATATTTTCTTCAGCCTGCGAGATATCTCCGCGCCTTGTAATGATGGCCGCATGGAAGAAAAGGCCATACTTGGCGGGATCGTTCCAGATGCTGTAAGTCCCGACCCGATAAGGGGTATTGCCGATTTTCGCACAGGAAACCTCTTTACCAACAATATTCAATTCATGAAGCGACGCAGTGTATGAATAAGTATGGATCGCCATGCCGGTCCAGCCCTGCAGCGCTCCCACTGCGGCAAGCAGGATCGGGCTTTCACCCCGGTAGTCGTTAGGCCACATTACATCCCACTCTCCGATAAACATAGGTTTATCCAGTGCCCGGGTCGAAGTAAGGGTGGCAAAGAAGTGTCCGCCGGAATCGGCAGACAACCCGCGGTTCACTTTATTACGCAGGAACTCCTGTATGGTCAGGGAAGAGAAATAGGCATGGTTATCGACAAACTCCCCTTCCTGCTGCTGGGTCATTATCGACCCATAACACATACTCGAATGGTTTGTTGTTGTCAGAGGTATCCTGACCCCTATTCCCTTCAGATACGACATCATTTCGCGAAAATACACGGCCTGCCTTTCTCTCTTAAACTCAGCAAGCTCCGGTATCGAGTTGTCATTTATATCACAGGTATAGGCGTTCACAGTTAAATTATGCCTGCTGAGCCATTCCGCATACTGCTCGCGGAATTCGGTCGCATACGGCTCAAGCACGATCGGAGACCTGCTATGGAACAACTCGCTCTCATTCACTATTTCCGCGAGTACAAAAACAGGGTCATCCTTATAAGCAAGCCCTGTATAAGGATTAAAATGAGTCCATAAATCATAAGCCAGCTTTTTTTGAAGTTCTATCAGTTTTTTTGAAAATATACAATAAGGCTTGGCTGCATCAGCGAGGTCAATTGCATTCTGCACCCCGTCGTCAGTTTTGAACCTTCGATATGTAAACATATCCATATAGCAGTAAATTCCCTCTTTTTTCAGGCAAAAAATCAGGTAGTCGAGTCTTTTCATGCTTTCTTCATCAAACGACGCAGTATCTCTGCATAACGGTCCCTTTGTAAATTGGAATATGTTGGGTGTATTCCACTCAGCGTCAAGCTGGTGAAAGCGGACTATATTGATACCCGTTTTTGCCAGCCTCCTGGCCAGCTTTTCGCTGTAAGCAAACTCGGGGAAATTCCCGCCGCCGTTAAAATTAGTTCCCCAAAACTTTGCTGCCGCTCCGTCTTCAAACTCAAAATGGTCCCCTTTGACTTTCAGGAACCCATGTCTGCCAGCCGGTTTTTCATTCCTGAACATGAATGAAATATCAATTGGTACATCATATGGGCTAAACGGATAAGGTATGTATTTTGACATGACAAATTCTCCTTCCGATGCATCTTTTTCATCTTTTTCATCTTTTATATATTCTTGTTATCATCTGTATCTTTTCTGTATCATTTCCCCCTGTAAAAACATCAAAGTAATTAAACTCATCAAAACCATCAAATTGAGACCACGCGGCAAAATCCACATTCCCACATTCCCGCATTCCTATATTACAGATATCCCAAGTATACCGCACAATTCCCTGATCACCTGAGTGTTGTCGCCATATGAAATAATGTAATGCTGTGACATGACTTTAGAAGCGAAATCGCCGACATCCTCCATCTTGATTTTAAGTCCCGGCAGTTGTGGCGCCGGCTGTGCCCATCCCGCCTCTTCCCATTTGGGCGGTGTTAATGCCTCTCCGGTAACAACGTGCATACAATATGCCACGGGTCCATCATTTTCCATATTCCATCGCAGCCTGGCATTTCCTGCTGCTGCGAGCCTGCAAAGCGTAACCTTCCCGGTTTTTAGCTTCGACACATTAAGGATCCCTTCAGACAATCCTCCAAAGGCTGCGGGTATTACCCTGACTGTTCCATCTGTTATTTCAGCCGGCACATAGTCCGGAACTCCTGCCAATACTCCGTCTTCCATAAACTCATAAAACTCGAGATATGCCGCCGCCTGGCCCGTTAAGTATTTTACAACCAGCTGTGTAATGCACCCGAGGGAGTCATTCTCAGGTATGGTGCATATACCGTCTTCATCGGCAAGGAGCATGAAAATCATAGCCGGCGGGAAGCTCAGCAGTTTTTTCATTCCATCTACATCTTTAAGTGAAACAGCATCATAGCCCCTTCCCTTTATTATTTCTTTCAATGCAAGATAATAGCCTGCCCCTTTAAGGAGAGCGCTTTCATCCGCCGGTTTCAAAAATTCCCATTTCGAAATACTATCCGTTAACACGTTGTGTTTTAAGCTTCTTGTGATTGCTTCAGATCTTTGAACAACCTCAAGCATTTCAAATGTCTCGATTTCCGGTCCAACAACTTTCTTCAGAGACACGCCGTCATAGAGAGTCCCATAAAGGTTCATATCCCTGTAACCCATCATGCCTGCTTTTGAACGCCTGAGCTTGCGCGCCGCCGCTGCTGCCAAGCCATATACCGCTACACTCGCAGACTTGGATGGCTTTCCGGCTATGTCATATACGAACTTAAACTTATAACCAAGATCGCTCATGACTTTGCGCAGAGCTGTCGTACCCGCCTGGTCCGCTGTCGTTATAAGGCGTCCGTTTTCAGTCCAGCCTGAAAGCCCCCATAAGACCATAGGTTTGTGCCTGAATTCCTCTGTAACTCTAATTACAGTATGGGTCGGTATCCAACCTGCCACACACAGAATCAGGAAATCAAAATCTTTTTCATTGATTGTGCTAATCACATTTCTGATATATCCATCTGACGGATCATCTTTGACCGGAAATACTTTATTCAGAACAATACCTGCATCTTCAAGTAATTTTGCCGCTGCGCCGCATTTTCTGATAATAATATCTTCAGGCGTGTTGATTTCTCCAAAACCTACAAATGCGCCCTTAACAATAAAATCAGTCGTTTTTATATTTTTCACCTCCAAATTCGTATCATTCACTTTCGGATCATTTATCATTAAAATTCCTTCCCACCTGTCACTCGCCTATAATTTGCACTTCGCAAACACGTTTTCGCTCACGCACCTGATCCCAGTCGATAAAATAAATAAATCCGAAATCGCCCAGAGACAGCTTTCCGTCTGTCAGTACGATCGTTTCAGACCTTCCGAAGAACACAGACCGCAGATGTGCATCGGTATTCAGGCTTCCCTTAGGCTCCTCTTCAGGAAATGTAAGCGCAAATTCTATATGTTTCGAGCCCGGATGGAGGTACTGCCCCTCATACCTGCATGTCGGAACCAATCTCTCCATGATGTTGTTAAGGTCCTGCTGAAGATATTCCCTCCCGAAATAATTCAAGTCATGCGAACACTCCTGTGTTATCACAGAGCATGTAGTATGGTGTGAATATACTACAACAATACCGTTCCTGATTAATGATTTCTCAACAATTTTTATAACTTCATCTGTCACATTGTGAAAATCGGGTCTGTGGTCCTTAGACTGCAATTCGATTACTCCCCTGTATACTGCCATTCTGTGAACCTCCATCTTTGTTTTTTTCTATTGCGGCCGGATCAGCCGCGTCAATGACTTTTGCCAGGATCAGCATTGCCTCGCCGTAAAGGTATGTTTTAGGTCCTATCTCAAAAAACGGCGGTTTTATCTTGAATTTCTTATACATATTTGAATCCTTATCACTTCTTAATTTTTATCTATATCGATTTTTTATCTATTTTTATCAGCTATTTAAAGCTTACCCCGAGAGCATTTAAAGTTTCCCCCACAGCCCCTCCGGGATGGATCAAAGCAAATTGTTCCGGGCTGAAGTCTGTTTCTTCAATCAATGCTGCCAGGAGTGCGTCAAAAATTCCTATAGTCGCTGCAAAACTTGCCGTAGCCATTAGTCCAAGCCCATCGCTTTCTCTTTCTACCTTTAGCTTGAGTAGCAGATCCGCGTGAAGGGCAAGGTAAGATGCAGGATTTTCAGTCACTGCCAGGAGCATGGCGCCAATCTTCCGGCATGCGTCTATCACCGGGAGCAGCTCGGTGGTCTTACCCCCTTTTGAAACAATCACCGTTACATCTCCCTTTTTCAGGGCTCCCAGACCTCCATGCACTGCTTCACACGGCGGTATGAACATGGCGCTTTTCCCGATGCAGCAGAGGGAATGTGCGAATTTTTTTGCCGCAATTCCTGAAGAGCCACTGGCGCAGGTCATTATCAGCCTCGCATTTGCCAAAACGTCCACTGCCCGGGCGAAAGCGTCTCTATCAAGATATTCTGCCATATCGCCTATTGCCTTGCTTTCGATTTTCAGCGACTTAATTGCCGCCGTTAAAGATTTGTTTTTCATTTCGAAAATATTATATGTGTTTTCGCAATTTTAGTCAATGATTAATTAATTTTGCGAAAATTATTGCAGATCCTTTGTTTGCAGTTATCCCCGTCTGCATATCCTCTTATTTGAAATTATGATTTCACAGCTGCTGTTGTTTCGCGGATCACAAGCGCGGGTTTCAGAACGACATGCTGGATAACATCAAAACTCTGATCGGTTATTTTTTTCATTAATATCCTGCATGAAATGGACGCCATTTCCCTGATGGGGTTTGAAACAGTTGTAAGCTCTTTGTGGAGATATGGGCAGATCATGATATTATCCATCCCGATCACCGAAATATCTTCGGGAACAGATAATCCGTGCGCCTCTATGGCTTTTATGGCACCCACAGCTATGTCGTCATATGCGGCGAAAACAGCCGTGGGTATGTTACCGGAATCGAGCATTTCCTTCATTGATTCATATCCGCATTGTTCAAATCTCTTGCCCGAAGTCTTTATCAGGCCTTTTTCTATATTCATGCCCTTTGCTTTCATTACAGAATAAAAAACGCTGAGCCTGTCCCCGGTATGACTATCTCCGATGTATCCGATCTTTTTATGTCCCAGACTGATGAGGTGACCGAGACCAAGCGAAATACCAAAACTGTCGTCGATTCTCAGGCAGTTGACTTTATTTGTGCCTTCACCGTTTGTAATCAGGACCAGAGGCGCCCCGGAAAAGGGGCTTCCCTTAAATATGGCTTCATCTATTATCTCAGACACGTTGTAGTTTTCGCTGATTAAAAGGATCCCGTCTGCTCCCCTCCCGGCAAAAAGCTCAAGGTAGAGTTTTTCATTCTCAGGTTCAAACTCTGTTACGGCAAAAACCATCCTGTAGCCTTCTTTGGCAACCTTTTCGCCTATGGAATCGATAAGCTGGGTATAGTAATTGCTTTTTACCTCAGGGCAAATAACTGCAATCAACCCTTCTCCCGGATCAGCTCTGTTTTTTGCGGCAGGCCTGAAATCATAATCAAGCTCCCTTGCTGCTTTTAATATCTTTTCCCGTGTTTCATTGCTTATATCGGTTTTGTTTCCCAGTGCCTTCGAAACCGCTGAAACACTGACTCCAACTGCATCAGCGATATCTTTTAATTTTGCCATACAGATCGGATCCTCCTTCATGGCAGTTCAGCGTTAAATATGTGACGCGCCGCTGTGGTACGCCTTAAATTGTATATTATATGAATAAAAAAAGAAATAGATTTTCGAATATTTTTCGAAAATCTATGGGGGTACTGATTATATGTCGCATTTTCTCCCCTCGGTGGACAAAGCATCGTCAACAGCTGCAGAAACAGCTGAAGCCCTGACATTTACCGCGTTCACCCTTTCAACAACAAGCTGCCTGAACTCGGGCGACAGCATGGCAAAAAACGCAGTGAATCCGGTCACCCTGACAACAAGGTCCGGATATTTAAAGGGATCCTTATGAGCTTCCAGGATTTTTTCAGCATCTATGATATTAATATTCAATAATGTATTGCCGCTTTTCATTATCGTTCTTATCATATCGGCCATTTTTTTAATATTTTCATCGTCACCGGCGATCCCGGGATCAAGTTCCAGCTGCACAGGAGCGGTATTGCCATATCCGGGCTGGATGGCTGCTATCGAGTTGCACATCGATGTTACAGCGCCGTCATGTCTGAAACCGCTGTTTGGATTGGCTCCATGGTTGATAGGTGAACCGGCATGTCTCCCATCAGGCGTAGCCCCGACATTTTTCCCGAATTCTATGGTATTCGACCACGAGAAGAAGCCGGGAATAAAGTTGATTCCTTTGTAAATTTCATCATATTTTTTATTGAGCTGCCTGACCAGTCCGGTGTAAAGTTCATTTATCCTGGCAGCCCACTTGTCGCCTTCTGTATCCCCTCCGCCATATCTGCCCGTATGCAGCAGCATCTGACGAACTCTTTCTCCTTCTAAACCTGTGAAATCATTTTTCATATGCGCCGCCAGCTCTTTATAATTAATCTTTTTCTCGCGGTCCACCCTGACTTCACACGCAGCAAAGCTGTCCGCCGCTATGGCAAGGCCGCTTCCATCCATGCACATATTATAATAGTTGGCTCCGCCGTCGGTAATATTCCTGCCCTTCTCTATCAGTCCATGCTGGAAAAG
>JAQUNY010000025.1:2276-4132 GCA_028717405.1 Eubacteriales bacterium | reverse complement strand
GAATGCAGCCTCGAATACTTTTGCCAGGTTTATTTTGACTGTGTCGTTCATTGTGTATTCCATACCGGGTATGCACATCCAGTGGCAGCCTGCGGCGACACGCTTTCTGGCGAGTTCTTTGGAATATCCGCATTTCATAAATCCTTCGGCAAGAGCGCTGTCTGACGAGTAACGCGGCCAGCCCTGTCTGTTTTTAAACAGATATTCAACTGATTTTATAAAGAACTTTTCATCAAGTCCATCATGGACCCTGATTGTAAGATTGCAGGCGGTATTAATTTTGTCAGCAGCCTCGAGAGCAAGATATGATATCCTGGATGTCATATCTTTTCCTTCGGCGTCTGGCCCTCCAAGCTGAAAATACCTGCTGTCCTGAAGGAAAAGGCAGGCCAGATAAAATACAGCCTCGTCATCAGATAATATTCCTTTTTCAACATCCCTTTCATAATATGGCTTCAGCAGTTCATCAAGCTGGCCTCCCGCCGAACCTCTGTTATATGTCCTTGAGAGCATGCTGAACCAGCACAGCCACTGCACGGCTTCGCGGAAAGTTCCGGGGCGTTCCGAAGCCAGTTTTGCGTTTATTTCCGCCATTTGCCTGAGATTCTCTTTAAGCTGTCCGTTATTTTCCTGCCGGGAAAGCTCTTCCAGTTCGTCGGAGGCCCTCCTTAGGAATGAAATAATTGTTTTTACGACCTTTATTTCGCTGTCATAAAACTCCGCATATGACTTTCCTGCAGGTTGACTGAATTCCTTTTCGGATAGGCTTTTCTTTTTCATTTCACGGTTTTCTTCCAGCTTTTTCAGTATCCCGCCCCAGCCAAGATCAAAGCCTATCTGCATGTCGGGGGTAAAATGATGGCAATTGTCAACACCCGATATTATATTGTATTTTTCGAAAACAGCCTTTAATTCATCGTAAGGATAATCCGGATTCCATTTATGAGCTTTGGGACGCAGCCTTTCAAGGAAAAGAAAGCCCTTCCCGACAAATGCATCCAGCGGATCACAATACAGCGGATGCTGATCAAGCACGCTGCAGTAATTGTCTGTCCATGCCTTGTATCCATATATGGAACCATTCTCATGATTCGCCTTCAGCTTATATTCAAACACGTCCTGCACAATAAGGCCATAATCGTCTTCATTGGCGCCGCCCTGAAACTTTGCCTTTTCTTCTGTTTGTTTCACTTTCCGTTCCCTGAGAAGCGCTATGCGTTCATCAAAACTGAACGCCCTGTCCTGAGGGAAAAGATTTATATATTGTATTGTTCCATGCATATCTGTTTAATGTCCTTTCGCATCTTCCACTGCTGCTGTCACTGCTGCTACTGCTGCTGTCACTGCTGCTACTGCTGCTGTCACTACTGTAAATATCCATACTTATACACTTCCCGCGTCTCCTGACAGCCGTCCGGCCAGGGTATCAGCTGCCAAAAACTTTATCATATCAGCTTCACATCAGCTTCATATCAGCTTCACATCAGCTTCACATCAGCTTCACATCAGCTTACTTTGTATTTATACCCAAGCTGCATTCCTTCAAGCATCAGCCTTATTCGATCAAGCTTTTCAGGCGGAAGAGGCCGTTCTTTTTCAAGTGGATTTGCTTTACCCATTGCCTTAAATTTTGCTTCGCCAAGCGGATTGAAATTAAGCAGCTCATAGTAAAGCAACCCACCCCCGGGCAAATCTTTAATGAAAAGGGCAATTTCCCTTATGTTCTTGTCTGTATCTGTTATCCCGGGTATCAAAGGTGTCCTGATTATATATGGTATCCCGGTATTCGCAAGCTTCCTGATGTTCTCGAGTATGAGGCCGTTTTCTTCACATGTATAATCTTTGTGCCTGCTGTT
>JAQUNY010000025.1:0-2176 GCA_028717405.1 Eubacteriales bacterium | reverse complement strand
GAAAATCTTCAATATTTTTAATATGTTTATCAAATATTTTTACATAATTATAACATCATCATAAAAATTACTCATAAAAATTACTATAAATATCATATGATTTTAACGTTTCAGGATCACAGCTCAATGTCGCGGTAGACTATCTGCCCTTTTCTTACCGTCATCATGACCCTGATAAGGTCTGTGCCGGTGAACTGCTCTCCCTCTCCGTCAGTGAAAACATTTTCGCATTTCTGGACTTTTAATATTGATATGTCGGCACATGATCCCTGCGAAATACTTCCTGCCGTGTCTTCAAGTCCGGCAGCTTTTGCAGCGCTGCCTGTTACACTCCTGATAACATCATAAAGCGGCATTCCCAGGTTCAGAAAACGCGACATAACATAAGGCATCGAAAACGATTTGTTCTTTTTGTAGAGCCCGTTGACTGTCAGATCTGTACTTATCGTATCCGGATAAAATCCCTGCTCAAATGCAGCCTGCAGTGTTTTAAAAGATATGTGCCATCCTGCGTCTCCAACGTCGAAAACAACCCCTCTTTCCCTGGCAGCCAGAACCTCATCCTTTATTTTCCCATCCTTACCGACTATGGTCGAACCCTTGCCATTGAAAGCATGGGTGAGAATATCTCCCCTGTCAAGGTGGGCAACGAGATTTTCCATTTCGACGGGAGGATTTGTACAATGCACCATCAGGCGCGTTTCCAAATCACGCGCCAGATTAGCTGCTGCTTCGAGAGGCACTGTGTCAGCCCTGCTCCAGATGTCTCTGCCGAACCTCAGCTTCAACCCGACAATCTCATCCGGGTACTCCCTGACAAGTTCTGTCATCCTTTTCCGGTCAAAGCGGGCGGGACTGATATCTTCATTATAACTGCCAAACGCAGAGAGTCCTGCAGTACTGACATTGATCAGGAATTTTATATTAACTCTTCCAAATAAGGGCGCAGCTTTGTGAAGCTCGAATGTGCCACATCCGGAAGTACCGGCGTCTATTGCTGTAGTCACTCCTCCCGGGAAAAGCGACGCTTCGGGATATATCCCAAGTTCAGCCAATGGATAAAGATGCGTGTGAATGTCGATCAGTCCCGGTGTTATGATATACCCTTCTGCATCTATAACCTCCGCTCCCACTCTCTGCATATCTATATTATTGATCAGGGAGTACAGCGGTTCGCCGCCGGAGCCAACCGGGCCTTTGTCATGTTTGCCCTGTTCTGATCTCCCGGTCTCCCTGCCTGCAGTCCTGCCACCCACCAGCTCTATTGCGCTGATTTTGCCGCCGGATATGGCCAGACTGCCTTTTCCGTCAACTCCTGAATAAGGATCGATGATCCTTCCATTTCTCAGAATAATATTTCCGCTCATTTTCATTTGTGCTGATCATCTCCCTGTTGACAGCAAATATGGATTTCAGAAATTTTCTCTGTCTGACAATTACAGCTGCTGTCACTTTTATTGCCTGACCACGATCCCTATACCATCCGGAATAATAACTATTTCCCGGCTGCTTTCTTCATTATCAGGAATCTTACCCTTCTTATTGAGGATTTCATCTGCAGCCTTTATAGCTTGCTCTATTGAAGGCGCGTAAGTCATGTGCATTTTTTCAATTATTTCTTTTTGCGAAGGCTCACATACCATAACAACACTGATTCTTGTCAGTATCCTTGCCAATATCTGGGCTTCCCACTGGTCAGCCAGCGTCTTATCCTGTGGTATAGCCGCTATTCTGGCAGCCACATCATGTGGAGAAGCTGCCTGGGCAAACCAGTTGAAAAAGCCTTCACCACCATGACCGTTAATACATGAAGCACACATTATGATAACCCCGCCTTCATTAACACAGGCCTCGGCAGCCGTCATTCCTTTTACCGCCTGATAGATATCCTGGTCAAGAGGATAACCGCCGTTTGATGTGATTACCATATCAGCCTTAACAGCTCTTGTTTCCACTTTTTCCATAATGGATGCGCAGCCTTTGAGATGTGCCTTTACAGGGTGTCCTGCAAAAGCGGCCGTTATATTTTTTGCCGTATCTATTGTGACGTTCAGTATAAAGCTCAATCCGACAGCCTCGACCGCATACAGCATATCCCTGTGCAGCGGATTACCTTCCAGTATGCCAGCCCTTGCATTCCTGTCCGCAATGAATTTTGAACAATGATTAGCAAATA
>JAQUNY010000024.1:3891-14728 GCA_028717405.1 Eubacteriales bacterium | reverse complement strand
TGCTGCAGGCATGAAGGGGCTGATGGTCGTGAAGTTATGGCCGGAAGCCATGACAGTTAATACCTTACAAACTGCGGGCTTTGCTCAGTATGTGGATGTTTTTGACGATAAGGTTTTTGTCAGTGAGGGGTCAGGTGGATTTTCAATATGGAAATATAAGGGGCATGGACAATTGGTGCCAATGGGCAAGTATTGCAGTAAGGATATGCTTTCTGTCAGACAGGGTAAGATATATGCATCCGGCCGATATGCTGTGCTTCTGTGTAAAAACTCGTTCGAGGTGCTGGAGATTGAAGAGCCTCAGAACCCCAAAAAGGCAGCTGAATATAGTTTAGAACATACTGTATATGGAGATCAGATGTCCGAAGGGTGCGTAGACGGCAGATATGCCTGTGTCTTTAAGCATTCTTTTGGAATGAGATGGCTTGATCTTGGAGCAGAGCCTCAGCACATGTTTACTGATGTTTATTTTTCAAAAAGGTGTTCTTTAAGTTCAGGGATAGCGGCACTGGACGATCAATTCCTTGTAACATTTGAAGGAGGATACAGGCTGATCGCCCCCATGGAAGAAAACATAGAATCCATGGATCTGATTTCATATGGCGGCGATATTACAGGTAAACCGCGAATATACGGGGACTACCTGTTTATATCGGACAGGATCAGTTCGCGCATTGAAGTGGTAAATATAAAAGATCCACAGGAGCCCAGGCTGTATGACAAGCTGAAAACCGAAGGTAATCCGGGAGCGGTTTCAATGTACAATAACGCGCTGGTCATTCCCGACGGCTATAATGGATTACTGATCTACGACAATTATTTTAAATGAGTCCGGGAATTAATTGAGGAGAATGGAGGACGGTCAGGTGGATTATAAAAAATATACCAGAGAACAGCTGCTCGGGCGTATAGACGAACTTGAGAAGCTAAATCAGGAACTCCTCAGAGAGAAGGAACAGGAAACAAGGCTTGAGTACGCCTGGACTGGAAATCTGGGCCATTGGTACTGGAATATCAAGACAAACAGTGTAACATTTGATCCTCTGAAAGTCACAACTTTGGGCTATAAAATGGATGAGCTGCCCGATGTAGTGACATATCAGTTTTTCACCGACAAGCTTCATCCCGATGATTACCAAAAGACTATGGATGCAATGCTTGACCACCTTCACGGGAAGAAAGGCGTATATGAAGCTGAATACCGGATTATGGCCAAAGATGGCAGTTACAGATGGTATCTGGACAGAGGAAGGATAACGCAATATGATGCGGAAGGAAAACCATCTTTCCTGGCAGGAATCGTTTTCGAAATCACTGAAAAAAAGGAAATGGAAATCGAACTGGCTGAGAAAAATAAAATTCTGGCTGAACTGTCTTCTGTCGACGGCCTTACAAAAATAGCGAACCACCGCACCTTGATGGAGAGATTAAAGTATGAAATGGAAAACGCCGGCAAAACCGGGAGGCCTTTATCTGTAGCATTATTCGACATCGATAATTTTAAAAATATCAATGACAGCAGGGGGCATATATTCGGCGACAAAGTGCTGAAGGGCCTTGCCGTAATAATTAAAGAGAACATAAGGGAAACCGATTTTGCGGGGAGGTATGGCGGAGAAGAATTTTTTGTGATATTCCCCGAAACAGATGGCGCAAAGGCTGTAAATATTTCGGAGCGGATCAGGCAGGCGGTGGAATCATACGATTTTACGTACGAAAGCCCTGTAACCGTCAGCGGAGGAGTAAGGCAGTACGGGGGAGAAGAGTTGGCCGACCTGGTGCATCTTGCTGATGAAAATATGTATAAAGCAAAGAAAATGGGGAAAAACCGGATTATTTCATGATTACCGACCGGGCTCATCCGGAAAATCCGCAATAATTGCCGCAATAAGTCTTGACGAAGACCTGAGTGACTCCTTCTCAGCTTTTTCACTTCCGCTGAAGGGAAATACCGGGTTGACAAAATGGCAAATTATAGTAATATATGAATAAGATGAAATATTAAATTATAGCTATATAAAATTGTCATATTGAGGCATTAAAATGACAGGGAGCTTTGCAGGTGTTTGAGCTTTTTTGATTTGTTGAAGGAAAAATACGGGATCGACCTTGACGGGCAACAGACCAGGGCAGCGTCGCATTATAAGGGACCGGCGCTTGTACTTGCAGGACCGGGGTCCGGAAAGACAACAGTCATTGTCTCGCGTCTGGCTTTTCTGGTTTTTGAAAAAGGCTGCAGTCCGGGCGAAATACTGACCATGTCATTCAACCGCGCGGCGGCGGCCGAAATGAGGCGGAGGAGTAAAGGGCTGTTTACTGAATTCCAGGAAACGGGCGGCTGTTTTCGCCCAAAGATCAGGATATCAACACTGCATTCCTTCTGCCTCAGTGTGATAAGGCTTTATGCGCGTGCCAATAGAATGAGGTGTGTAGTCAGCACGGAGAAGACAGAAGAGGCTGCAGCCGGGGCAGATGCGGGACAGAAAGCGACAGTGATAACAGTAGGCTTTGATGGAATGCTCAGCCTTGCATATACTATATTGAGAGACGAACCCGGCATATTGGGGTATTTCAGAAACCGGTACAGATTTCTGCAGGTTGATGAAGGGCAGGATATGTCTTTATTGCAGCATCAGATTGTCAGGATTCTGGCTCTTCCTTCCGATAATATTTTCATAGTGGCCGATGATGATCAGTCAATTTATGCTTTCAGGGGGGCGGAGCCGGGATATATTCTTGATCTGCATATGTACTATAAAGGATTATCTCGATATTGCCTGGAAAGGAATTACCGCTCAAACCGCGACATTGTTGAGGCTGCGGGAAATCTGATCAGCCATAACTGCAAAAGATATGCAAAAAATTGTTTTACTGAAATTCCCGGCTCCGGAAGGACTCCTGTTATCATCGATGCCAATGACGAAGCTGAACAGGCGGATATTGCTGTCAGAGAAGCACTCAGGGCACAAGCCGGGGACAGTAGTGGCAGGGTGGCCATACTATTCAGGAACAACCTTCCGCTTGTTGCCGTCGCGAACAGACTCATCGACGCAGGCGCAGGATTCCGCTATGCAGGTAAGGGCCTGGATATAGCGGGACATTGGACTGTAAAAGACGTTATTTCCATGATGAAATATGCTTCAGATAATACTGATCATGAAGCATTCGGCCAATTTTATAAAAGAATCAATGTAAAGTTCCCAGACGGGATATATGAATGGGCTGCCAGAAATTCAGTTTCAGTATCGATGTACAGGGATAATGCAGGACACAGAAGCGGCAGAAGAGGAAGAGGCGGAAGACGAAGATTCAGCAATTATCTGCTTGATAATGCATCGCTCTCCGAAAGCTTTCGCATCAGGATCGTTGAGATGGCATCTGAATTCATCAGGATGTCACGTATGAAGGCAGGCAAAGCTATCGACTACATGGAGAAGGCTTTCGGTTATATGGAAGGAGCCAGAGAGTTCTGTGATACAAGCGGCGTATCCTTTTCGGAAGTCCGGGACATGTTTTCTACATTGAAAATAATAGCCGGCGACAAACTCACACTGGAAGCGTTTATTGAGCGTATAGCCCTTTTAAACAGCATTTTCCTGTCACCTGTAAAAAAGACAGAAAACTGCCATGGACAATATGCCGATGAAAATACTACAAATACGCATAATCTGCTGATAGCGACTGTACATGCGGTAAAAGGGCTTGAATTTGATCTGGTGATAATCGGAGGAGCAGCGGAAGGAGAATTTCCTGTCAATGAAGCAATTGAGATGGAAGCTGCCGGAAATTCCAGCGATGAAATTGAACAGGAGAGACGTCTGTTTTATGTCGCGGTAACGCGAGCTGCATCAGATCTGCTGGTCATAGCGCCAAAGACTAAAAATGGACTGGACCTTGATAAATCAAGATTCGCTTATGAGATACAGGCATTGCAGAGGGACGGGGAGGATCCGAAACATTAAAAAGCTGTTACAAATAATATAAAAGCAGTTACAAACAAGGTAAAAGTTGATATAATTTTCTATGCGGCCGGTAAGAAAAACGGCATGCATATTATTTCACAAGAGGTGCAAATTGTCGGGGAATTCATTCATCGAAGGGATGAAAAGCTTTTTTTACAGCATATCGGGCTTTATCGGGGTGGAAGGACCGCTGGATATCCTGAAGGCCGTGATCGATGTCGGCATAGTTGCGTATGTGATATACAAGGCAATCAACCTCGTAAAAGAAACCAGGGCTATGCAGCTGATAAAGGGCATAATCTTTATTTTCGCCGCGCAATATCTCAGCAAGTGGCTTGGATTTAAAACCATCGAATACATACTGGGCAATTCAATACAGCTAATAGGCTTTACCCTGGTCGTTATATTCCAGCCGGAACTCAGAAGAGCTCTTGAGAAACTTGGAAGAAGCAAATTCAGGGATTTCATCACATTTGATGAGGAAAGCCACGAAATGAAGGTTAAAGCTTTAATTGAGGAGATAGTTAAAGCCTGCGCGCATTTTTCAAAATCTTTTATTGGTGCTCTCCTCGTTATTGAGCGCAAGACGAAGATAAATGAAATAATAAATACAGGCGTGGAGATTGACGCCAATGTTTCTGAGGAGCTCCTTATAAACATTTTCATGCCGAATACGCCTCTTCATGATGGCGCTGTGATCATCAGGGACAATAAAATCAGAGCGGCGGCATGTTTCCTGCCCCTGACGGATAATCCGAATCTCAGCAAGGAACTTGGAACAAGACACAGAGCCGCACTTGGCATGACCGAAATATCGGACAGCATTGCGGTTGTGATATCTGAAGAAACCGGTAAAATTTCTTTTGCAATGAATGGCGGACTGACGCGCAATCTGACGCCGGACACACTGCGCAAGGCGCTTAGCAGAAATATGATGGATTTCAGGACCAGTGGCAGGAGGCTTGCACTTTGGAAGGCAAAACAAAAATAAGTTTGTACAAACTGAAGAGTTTTTTCAGAAAAGATTTTTTTAAGAGAGACATTGTTGTTAAGGTCATCTCCATTTTGTTTGCTGTTATTTTCTGGCTTTATGTACTCAGTAATGTGAATCCTTATGATGTCGCCTACATAAGTGTCCCGATCCGTTTTTTGAATGAGGCTGCGATTGCGGAGAACAGCCTCGAGATAATAAATAAAAATTATCAGAAAGAAATCACTGTAGCAGTCGAAGGACGGGCAGATATAATAAATACCATTGATTCAAGCTATTTTGAGGCTACGGCTGATTTCGCCGGCATCACTGAATCCGGCAGGACTGAGATAAAAATAGATTTTAAAAGTCTTAAAGATAATGTTAATGTGAAAAATTACAACCCTGTTGCAATCAATCTGGAAATTGACAGTATTGAGGAGAGGATGGTCAGCATCGGGGTCAGGGCTGAAGGCAGTATGAAAGAAAAGTATACAGTTGTAGGCAGCAGCGTAACACCGGACATTATTTCTGTAAGAGGCCTGCAATCAATGATAAGATCTATTGACCAGGCATATGTGTCTGTTGATGTAACCGGACTTGACAAAGATATAACCCTTAAAAAAGACTGCAAGTTTTTCAATTCCGCAGGAGAAGAGATAGTTTCTCTGAGCGGGAAGTACATTATGGATGTTAGCATTACGGTTGCAAAGGAAGTCCCTGTCGTACCGGTAGTCCAGGGAAGGATATCTTCAGGATTTGTTGAAAAAGAAAGACTTATATACCCGCAGACAATCCTGATAACCGGCGCTGCCGACGTACTTAGCGGGATAGCTGAGATAAGGACATACCCGGTTAATGTCGATGGAGCCACAGGGAATGTCGAGCAGAGGGTGGGACTCAATATTCCTGAAGGAGTCACACTATATAATTCAAGTGCGGAGGCGGGGGTAAGTGTGATAGTTGACCAGCTTGCCACACGTGAATTCATTCTATCCAGCAGTGAAATCACACTTGAATATCCGGGGGATGTAACACAGTATAAAATCGAAATCATAACTCAGACAGTTTCTCTCGTGATCAGGGGGATGAGGGAGGAGATCGAAAGTGTTGAACAAAGCAAGCTGACGCCAACAGCTTATGTTAATTATATTACTGAAGGCAAACACAGGCTGCCGCTTGACATATCGCTCCCCGGTGATGTAAAAATGACTGAGGATGTATTTATAGAGATCATAATCAGCAAAACTGATGAATCCACTCCGACGCGACAGACAGGCACGTCTCAGACAACTCCGACACCATCGGCGGCTCCGTCTGCAACCACTGAGCCTGCGACGGCATCACCTGTACATACCGGAGAAACCTGAAAAAATGGACCACATCTGATGGCTTCAGTCCGGATTGCAGCTGTAAATTCGGAGAGAGAAGCGCAGTGCCGCTGATTCCGGCAAAATCACCAAATCAAGTTATTACAGCAAAACCGGATTTTAACAACGGAGGGTTGGTATGTGCGGAATAGTTGGTTATATCGGGAACAGGCAGGCTGCGCCCTTACTGTTGGCAGGCCTTGAAAAGCTTGAATACAGAGGCTATGATTCGGCGGGTATAGCAGTACTGGAAAACGGTGCTGTTGAGGTCGTGAAATGTAAAGGAAGGCTGTCGGCACTGGCTGAAAGGCTTGGGAAAACTGATTTCGGCAGTACGCTCGGGATAGGGCATACACGCTGGGCTACGCACGGGGAACCAAATGATTTAAATTCTCATCCGCATATAAGCAGGTCGGGTAAGATAGCTGTTGTTCACAATGGTATTATTGAGAACTATATAGAGCTGAAAAGATTCCTGATTGCCAGGGGATACTCCTTCATATCTGAGACAGATACCGAGGTTATTGCTCATCTTATCGAATATCACTATAAAGGTGACCTGCGTAAGGCTGTTACAGCTGCAATGACTGACATTGAGGGCTCGTATGCGCTCGGAGTCATTTGCAGTGAACAGAACGATATGTTTGTAGCGGCGAGGAAGGACAGCCCCCTTATTGCCGGTATCGGGGGAAATGAGTATTTTATAGCGTCAGACATACCGGCGATACTTGAGCATACACGCGACATATACATCCTTGAAGACAAGGAAATTGCCGTGATTTCCCGCAGTGGTGCGGAAATATTTGATATATACGGCGGCAAAGTCGTGAAAGAGGTATTTCGCGTAAACTGGGATATAGATGCCGCTGAAAAATCGGGCTACGAGCATTTTATGATAAAAGAAATATGTGAGGAGCCTAAAGTAGTAAGGGACACGATATCTCCGAGGATCAGAGGCGGGGACATTTCTCTGGATGGTACCGGTATCACAGCAGAGAGTATAAGAGAAATTGACAAAATATTTATTGTTGCCTGCGGGACGGCTTATCATGCCGGTGTGATCGGCAAATATGTTATAGAAAAACTGGCCAGGATACCTGTCGAAACAGAGCTTGCTTCTGAATTCAGATACAGGGATCCTATGGTAGGACCGAAGACTCTTGTTATTGTGATAAGCCAATCCGGGGAGACACTTGATACCATGATGGCCCTTAAAGAGTCGAAAAGACGCGGGGCGAGAGTGCTTTCAATAGTTAATGTAGTCGGGAGTTCCATAGCCAGGGAATCAGATAATGTGTTGTATACGCAGGCCGGGCCGGAGATAGCAGTGGCTTCTACAAAGGCTTACAACGCTCAGCTGTCGGCCATATACCTTATCGCCCTGAAGCTGGCTCAGCTGAAAGGTACTGTCAGCGGGGAAAACTTCAGGAACATCGTCGATAATTTACTTGCCTTGCCGAAGGCAATTGAAAAAGTGCTGGGCAACAGGAGCGATGTACAAAAATACGCCTCGCTGCACTACAATGCAAAAAGTATTTTCTTTATCGGGAGGGGACTGGATTATGCACTTTCGATGGAAGGATCACTCAAATTGAAGGAAATATCTTATATACACTCAGAAGCATATGCAGGCGGTGAGCTCAAGCATGGGACAATTGCACTCATAGAAGAAGGGACGCTGGTTGTATGTCCGATGACGCAGCTTGGGTTAAGAGAAAAAATGACCGGTAATATCAGGGAAGTCAAGGCAAGAGGAGCTGTGGTGCTGGCAGTGGTGCCTGAAAGCTGTGCGCTGGCGGAAGGCCTTGCCGATCACATAGTAAGGATACCGGATATTGACCCGCTGGTAGCGCCTGTTGTGGCGGCAACAGTGATGCAGCTCTTTGCGTATTATGTTGCAGTGCTCAAAGGCTGTGATGTCGACAAACCGAGAAACCTGGCAAAGAGCGTCACGGTAGAATAAGGGTATAAGTGGGCATTTAAATGTTTAAAACATCTGCATTATGGTAAATATTACTCAGGCAATAAATAATAATTAAAGAGGATGGTGTTTTGTATGAAGGCAATAGCGGCTTTTTATAAGTGTGAGATATGCGGAAACATGGTTGGACTGATCAAAAACGGAGGCGGACAGCTGGTGTGTTGCGGTCAGCCCATGACGAAGCTTGAACCCAATACGGTAGATGCATCGAATGAGAAACATGTACCTGTAGCTTCAAGAAAAGATGGAAAAATCTCCGTTGAAGTTGGATCTGTGCCGCATCCCATGACAGATGCACATCACATTGAATGGATCGCAATCGTGGGCGAAGAGGGAACTGAGAGAATAACGCTGGCGCATGACGGAGAGCCCAAGGCGGTATTCTGTGACAAAAAGAATGTTGATGTTTATGAATACTGTAATCTTCATGGCCTTTGGAAATCCGAATTGAAGTAATCCAGGGCAGATAAAGGCGATCTGGCGCAGTTTAAAGTAATCCGATGCAGATCAAAGTAATCCGATGCAGTTGCCGTGCAATCTGATGCGGCTGCCAGGTAGTCTGATGCGGCTGCCAGGTAGTCTGATGCAGCTGCCAGGTAGTCTGATGCAGTTTAAAATGATCCGTAGAGCAAAGAAGAGCAGCCTTCCTCATTTGGAGGCTGCTCTCATTTTTTTCATTTCAGCAATAAATCAATGATCTCAGGTTGCGACTGTATTGCCGTTTAAGTCCAGAGGTCCTTCGTCTCCGGGATCTGTTTTCATGACCTTGACCTTTGCTATCCTTTTTTCGTCAAGACTTTCTACTGTGAAGATGATATTTTCATATTCGACTACAGGCTTTTCATCCTGCTCAGGTATCCTGCCGAGCTGTCCGACAAGAAAGCCGCTCAGCGTGTCGAATTCGTCAGACGGCAGCTGGACCTCAAGCTCATCCATGACTTTGTCAAGGTCAACTTTTCCGTCTATTATATATGTGTTTTCCGAAATTTTTTCTATTTCTTTTACATCGTCATCATCATATTCATCAAATATGTTGCCGACTATTTCCTCAATCAGGTCCTCTATCGTGACGAGGCCTGCAGTCCCGCCATACTCGTCAATAACGACCGCCATATGGACTTTATTTTTCTGCAATTCGTTTAAAAGCTCATTTGACTTTTTCGAAGCCGGTACAAAATATGGCTGCCGGGCCAGATCCCTTAAGTCAAATGTTTCAGGTCTGTTTTCACATGAAGTGTACTGAAGAAGATCCTTAACATGAAGTATACCCACAATGTTGTCGATATTATCTTCATATACAGGTATCCGGGTGAACTTCTCGCTGATCATGAGATTCATTACCACGTCAATTGTTGATGTGACCGGCAGGGCTATTATATCGGTTCTGTGGGTCATGACATCAGAAGCGGTGCTGTCATTAAATTCAAATATGTTGTCTATCATTTCTTTTTCAGAATCCAGGATAGCGCCTTTCTCCTCGCCGACATCCATCATCATCCTGATTTCCTCTTCGGTAATATTTTGCTCCTCGGCATCGGGGTCGCCCCCAAAGAGACGTATCACCGAATCAGTTGAGAATGAAAGGAATTTTATGAAAGGCTTAGCAACAACTGCAAGCGCATATAGAGGGCGGATAACAAGCATAGCAAGCTTTTCCGACTTTTGCATGGCTATCCTCTTTGGGACCAGTTCTCCGAAAACAAGTGTGAAATATGAAAGTATGATCGTCAAAGCAACTGTAACCAGAAGCTTGAGCATTTCCTCGTTTACATTCAGGCCTGTGCCGAGAATTGCAGAGGTCAGCCTGCCTGCGAAACTCTCGGCTGTAAATGCACTGGCCAGAAGCCCGGCGACAGTTACGCCTATTTGTATAGTAGAAAGAAAATTACTGGGCTCAGAAGTAAGCTTCGCCAAAAGACCGGCTTTTTTACTGCCCTCTTCCGCCATTTTTCTGATTTTATTATCATTTAACGATATTATTGCGATTTCTGATGAAGCAAAGAAAGCATTTGTAAAAATCAGGAAAACCAAAAACATTATTCTCAACAGCGTGTCGCTGTCCATTTTTTGTCATACCCCTTTCGAATCGTCATGCCTGCATGAAGGCTAAATTTTTTCAAAGTAACAGGATAAGCACGACTCAAATCAGCAGGGGCAGGATCATATAGCTTTTAAAGCTGTTTATCCGGGATCGTCGGGGTCCGTCATCCATTACCGGCTTATTCACTTCCTTCTTGCATCGCCGACATCAGCAGTTATTTGATAGCCGTTGCCGGAAATGCCTGTTATTATCAATACAAACTAATATACACTGACCGGGGCTGTATGTCAAATTCAGGCAAGACAGGGGACGGTTCCAGGCAAGACAGGGGACGGTTCTGTGTCTTACAGGCGGGCTCGGGCATCCAGGGGATGAGACAGGGGACGGTTCTGTGTCTTAGGCTACAAAACAAGACATCATAAATCTATCGATGCTCATGGTACATAAGCAAAGAGATGCATGGCTGTCTCTATCCATGCGGCTGTCTGGTTAACGGAGCCTCTGCATGCGACA
>JAQUNY010000024.1:0-3791 GCA_028717405.1 Eubacteriales bacterium | reverse complement strand
CCCTGTCTTGCACCCTGTCTTGCACCGGATGGCTGCCGTGTGGTTGGCATGAAACCTCTAAAAACAAGAGAGATGATATTAAAATGTCCATATTGCACAAATTATTGTCTGCTTTAGCTATTCATAATGGTATGAATTCTGATATAGTCTGATTATAATCGCAATACTTAAGTACAATGTTGCTTGATTATTTCTGCCGGCAAGCGGCTGCAAAAACGGCAGATACTATTTATCAGAAAAGAGGTATCCTATGTCTAAAATTGTTTTGATTGGTGCAGGGAGTGGCTTCGGCCTCAGGTTCAGCCTGGACATTATGTCATGCGAAGCTTTGCGTGATTCCACAATATGCCTTTGCGATATTCATCAGGGAAGGCTGAAACAAGTTGCAGATTATGTTAAGGCTACGATTGTGAATTACGATTTACCAACAAAGCTTGAATTCGACACGGATCGCACAAAGCTGCTGCCGGGAGCGGATTTTGTAGTGACATCAGTTGCAGTCGGCGGTGGCGCTTATTATGGAAGCCCCTTCAAGGAAGATGTCGAAATACCCCGTAAATACGGCATAGAGCAAAGTGTCGCAGATTCAACAAGCGTAGGCGCGATATTCCGCTTTTTAAGAACAGGTCCTGTTCACCTCCAGATACTCCGGGACATGGAGAAATACTGCCCCAACGCAGTGCACCTGAACCACACAAATCCGATGGCAATGCTGAGCTGGATGCATTCCACGCAGACATCGCTTAAAACTGTTGGACTTTGCCACGGTATTTATGCAACAAATTCTGTATTATGCAGATACCTTGGCATACCAAATACGGACGCACGATATAAAGTGGCAGGGATAAACCACATGGCATGGTTCCTTGAGTGGAAGCTGGCAAACGGTGAAAACCTTTACAAAAGGCTTGATAATGCCCTTGAAAACAAAGATGACCCCAAAACAGCACAGTTTATGTTAGATGAGTCGGTAAGGCTTGATATATATAAAAATTTCGGATATTTCCCAACAGAGAGCAACCGCCACGATTCAGAATATCTGCCATATTTCAGACGCACGGCAGAAATGCTTGAAGCGTACAGCCTCCCAATCCGCGAGGTGCCATCGTCTCCCCCGAAGGTCAGGGAATGGATGAAAGATGGAGCAGCCGAATCAAAAGGCGCAAAGCTAGTGCGTTCTAATGAATACACCACATATATTATGGAGGCAATTGTCACCAATGAGCCTTTCCGTTTCAACGGCAATGTCCTGAATACAGGATTAATAACAAACCTGCCTCAGAGATGCTGTGTAGAAGTCCCCTGCTTTGCAGACGCACACGGTATCAATCCGACATATGTCGGGGACCTGCCTTCGCAGCTGGCCGCATTGAACATAAGCAATGTGAATGTGCAGATGCTGGCAGTTGAAGCTGTAGCTAATAAAAATAAAGAAGCTGCATTCCATGCCTGTGCACTTGATCCGAATGCCGCAGCGATGCTGACTCTTGATAAAATCAGAGCAATGTTCGAAGAAATGTGGGAAGCTGAAAAAGACCACCTGCTCTGGTTTGATCCGGAGCACAAGGGACCGTTACCCGAGATCTGCGCCCCAAACTGAGCACTGTCTGGTGTGTCGCACATCGATGAGCCGCGCGATGCATAGCTAAGTATCATCCGGTGTGTCGCACATCGATGAGCTGTGCGGAAGATTAGCCGGTAGTCCATATGTTATTGCCGGGGGTTTGTCCTTAATGGTTAAAAGAAAATTTTTTCTGTATTCGAGAGGATAGACTCCGTACCGCTTTTTGAATTTGTTCGAAAAATAGCTCTGGTCACAGTAATTTAGCGCCAGGGCTATTTCATTGATATTATATTCTGAATCCGATATCAGGCGGCAGGCCGCTGTGAGTCTGCAATCATTCATGTAGGCTTTTATGGACCGGCTGTATGAGGCTGAGAAAATGCGTGTCAGATGTCTTTTCGATATGCTGAATTCAGCTGCGATTTCGTCAAGACTGAGGTTTTCAAGTAGCCGGGCGTCGAGGTAATCCTTTATTTTTTCAGCTGTGGTCATGTGGCGTGAGTGCATGGTTGAATATGCACCGGCTGCCTCAAGGATGATATCAAAAAATATTTTTGATATTGATTTGTCGTCATGGCCTTTATTCTGGAGTATTTCGAATAATTCTTCAAAAAGTTTGCCGGTTTCAGCCTTGATTACAAAAACTTCGCAGTTCAGCCCATATAATTCGGTCAGTTTTTCTATGAGGGAGCCTTCGGCACTGAACCACATTTTTTCGTAAGGTTCGCTTTTGTCGGAATAATAGGTAACCTCGTCGCATCTCCTTGTTATACTGAAGCAGCCCTTTTCGAGGACATATTGCTTCCCGTTTTTGTTAATATAGCCTCTTCCCGAACGTACATATTCGAAGAGGTGGCGGGCAAGCTTTTTGCCGTGATAGGAATATGAGGGATCCGGCCTGAGTATACCTGCAGAATATATGTGCAGAAGCGGAGATACAGGTTTGGTGTTGACAAAAATCAGACTTTCGTTGTATAAACCCGCCGACATGCTATATGACCCTCCTTTTTAAGGTTATCACGCCTTATACGGCTTTCACGCCTTGAAATCCCGATTACTCTGACTCCGGCAGCGCCGGCTGCTCTGATCACTATAATATCAGTGATTCGAGGCCGGATGCAAAATATTTTTCAAACATATCTGCCATCTGCTATATTCGATCAACTTAAATCTAAGGATTAAATCTAAGGATTAAATCTAAGGCTTAAATCTAAGGCTTAAATCTAACCTGAATAGTCGGACATTTGAAAAAATTCATTATTTGGTTTAGATTATTCATATAGAGACTTAGACATACAGAGATGACATATAGAGATAACATATAGAGATGACATATTTAAAGATATTGATGCGTATTACAGATATAAAATGACAGGGACATAAAAATAAAAATAAAAATGAAAATGAATATGAATATGAATATGAATGGGAATGGGAATGGGAATGGGAATGGGAATACGAATATGAATGAGAATACGAATATGGGCACAGATAAAAACGCATGGACCGGAAAGGAGCGTATCAGGATCCCTTACGGCAGGGGGCATATCGACGCAGCAATTGACAGAACCAGGCTGAAAGCGGTGCTTACACCGCCAACTCTCGCAGTTGAAGTTTTACGGGAGGCTCAGCAGACAATTGTACGCGAAGCTCTGGGAAATCCGATTTGCTCGGAAAGATTAAGTGTTTTAGCCACAGGCAAAAAGAAAATATTGGTCATCACAAGCGATCATACAAGGCCTGTTCCAAGCAGAGTAACAATGCCGCTCCTGCTGGAGGAAATCAGAAAAGGAAATCCTGAAGCAGATATAAAAATCCTGCTTGCCACAGGCTTCCACAGGGCAAGTACGGAAGATGAGATCAGGGATAAATTCGGAGATGCCATAGCAAAAAATGAAACCATAATCAACCATGACTCAAGAAATGCCGCCGCGATGACTTTTAAAGGAATTTTGCCTTCCGGAGGAGAGCTTTGGCTGAATTCGCTGGTAGAATGGGCTGACCTTATTGTGGCTGAAGGATTTATTGAGCCTCATTTTTTTGCAGGATTTTCAGGCGGAAGGAAAAGTATCCTGCCCGGGATCGCATCTGAGAAGACCATATTTGCTAATCATTGTTCAAAATTCATTGCGGACAGGAATGCAAGGGCTGGCATACTGGAAGGTAATCCGCTGCACAGGGATATGCTGTATGCGGTCGAGGCTGTCGGATTGAGCTTTATACTGAA
>JAQUNY010000023.1 GCA_028717405.1 Eubacteriales bacterium | reverse complement strand
AAAATTTCACCTTTTCAGACTGCTTTGGCAGCTGTTGGGTCATTTATAAAGGGCAGACCGGATATTGATAGTTAGGCAGGCGGTCAGGAAGGCAGACAGTAATGGAGGCAGCATTTAAATGACAAACAGCTTAAGTAAAAAAAACAAAAACATCAGGGAAATGCTTTCTGCTGCCGCTGTTTCTGCAGATGTATTTATAAGAGATCTCCAGCTCTGTGCAAGGGCCATGGGGATATCTGTCAGAGAGGCGCAGACTATGTCAGAGGCTTACCCGGAGGAAAAGGAAAAAGCTGCTCTTGGCGACAGGGGATGCAGAGAAGGTATCATCAGGCGCTTCACCGGAGCGCTGGAATCTGGAGAAGTTAAGCCGGAAGCCGCGGAGCTGCTTGATGCCGTTGATTTTGTAAGGCCCTGGAAGAATGAATCATCGGTCATGTTTGAAATGCTGCTTACAATTACAGGCTTGCCGGATATATTTGATAAATATGTTGTCGAAACAGTATTTACAGAAGAAAAGCTTGTGGAAATCGTAAAGGAGGAAAGACAAAAGATTACCGCACGTTTTTCAGAAAACGCTGAAAGACTGAAGTTTATCGCAGGTATGATGTATGCAGCGGAATACGGACAAGACTGTATCGATACCCTTCAATACCAGGATATAAATGAGATTGGAGCAACCCGCCCCGGATACATATATGTAGTGTATAAGGGGGAGAAAATCCATCTGCGTTTTTTATCAATTGAAACGAGGGGACGGCTGGTAAATATACAGAAAAAAACGACGAGAAACGCAATTGTGGGATATGATGAGCAGAACCCTGCAGTTACGGCCGTCAAGCTTAATTCTAACAGGATAACAGTAGCAGGATATGGACTGACTCCGTCAGATGATGATCTGTACTATAACGAGAGGATATTTGGCCTGAGACATATCTCCATTGATGAACTTTGTTATAAATACAGGACAGTTGACAGGACTATCTGTGAATATCTCAGGATAAGTCAGGCAGGAAGAGGATCGGCATTCATAACCGGTGCAGATATGGGAGTTGGGAAGTCAACATTTATGCTTGCCTTAATGGGTTTAGTGCCTGATAAGTGGGGAATTGGCATACTTGACACACAGAATGAGCTGAGAGCGGCTGAAAAATTCCCGGCAAAGAACATAGTAACACTGATCAGGATCCCTTCAAGGACTATATCAGAATGCTTCACAACAATGCTGAAGATGTCGCGCGATGTGCTTTTTATCGGAGAGATAACAACGCCGGAGGAGGTTGCAGAGCTTGTAAATGCTGCGCTCAGACTTAATGCCGGTGTCGGGGCAACCATGCATTCCTTGTCTCCGTATGAAACTGTAACAAATATCAGGAATCTGATGATGAGGACGGATATGTATAAAGATCCTCTGACGGCCGAATATGACATTGCCAGAGCCATTGACACGATAATCAATCTCTCAAGGCATCCGGCTGAAAAGGGAAGGATCATAGCCGACAGGATATTTGGGGTAGAGCCGTTTGAACCTTATAACAGTATTTTAAATCAGGAAGAAAAAGAGTATGGAGCCGGCAGGAGCAGGCTGTCATGCGGTTATAGTCTGAGAGAGCTTTTCAGGTATGAACCTGCTGCTGACAGGTGGAGAGTTATCAATCTGCCCGGGACAAGATTCCTGGCAAAGATGTCAGGCTTTATATCGTGCGGAGAACTTACGAAGCTTGTTTCACTTATGAAGGAGGAAATGTGAAGCTGAAGGCCGCCTCCAAAATAGACGCCATGATCAGCAGTGCGGCAAACAGGACCGGGGCGGTTGTTTTTATAATAACGGGGATAAAACCCGGCAAATGCATAGAGGCTGCCAGAAAGGTTGTTACAGCGGCCGCAATTTTCCCTTTATTATATATTTTAGCGGCAATAGCTGCCGGGAGAAAATGGTATATGGCCTCCGCGGACATGTTGCTGATTTGCATGGCTGCTTCAGTACCTCTGCGTGTCTTCAGCATAATTGTAAAACAGCGGCTCACGGCGGGGTTGCCCGAGACTCTTAAAGTGATCAATTCAAGATATATCTGCAGAAAGAGCATGGTGAAGGCAATAAGCCATTCTCTGACCGGGAAGGATATCAGAGGGCCCATGCTGAGGATCATGAGTGAAGTGAGAGACGCGCTGCAGCGTAATGAGGCGGATTCTGTCGAAGATACCTTCAGATCGCTGTCGGCATTATATGACGATCATTATCTGAAACTATTCCTCAACCTGGTCAGAAAAGCGCATGCAAAAGGCGGCGGTGAAGCTGTAAATGAACAGCTTGAAACGCTTACCGAGGATGTGATGATTGAGATAGAAAACAGGAAGGATCTGATGTCAGCGGGGACAGCATATATTGTGCCTGCCGTTCTTTTGACGGCCGCAGTTAAGGCTGTCGAAGCATTTGGAATAAAAACTGCCGGAGATGTTGCTCTGGATTTTTATGAAGGGCTGGCCGGATTCAGATTGAAAACAGGAATATTTTTGTCACTTGCGGTTTTTATAATGTCGATGCTGCGCATGGCGGAGAGCCGGACTGTATTTTTCATGCAGAACATTACCAGGCTGTTTGGCAAACCATGGACAAAAGCTTTTGCTGATAATGAACTGGAGCTGTTAAAGAGGCTTGTTATCATTGAATCATCGGTAAAACCTGCTGACTTTCATACTATGCTGGACACATTGATCAGTGAGTCTTTGTATTACAGGGAAAAGCTTGAAGAAATCAGGAGGCTGAATATGCGAAATTCAGTAGAGAAGACAGATATTTACAAAAAAATCGCCGGCCGGGGAGTAAGCCTGAGAGAAAAATTATTTTTTGAAAAGCTCTGGGAAGCGCAGAATTTTGACTTTGACCAGGCTGTGAAAAATATTTCCTGTGAATTCAGGATGGAAAGGAGGGAAGATGAGCGAAATATAAGAAAAAGGATCGAACTGATCAATCTGTGGGGTGTCATGGGGCTTATGGCTGTTTTATACCTGCTTGCGGTTTATCTGGTAATCCCCTGGATGAAGATGTTCGAGATGTATGGGAGCGGATTCTGATGCGCTACACAGTGAAATAAGCAGTAATAACATAACTGAAAAGGAGAAGATGCTTGAAAGATATAATATATGATATCCTCATTTCTGCCATCACACTCTCATTGCTTATATCTGCAGTTCTGCCGTCTGCGAAGGGAAATTTATCCACAGTGGCTTCAATGGCGTGCCGGGAAGACCGAAGAAGAAGTACTGATCTGAAGCCTGAGCTGATAAATGAGCAGGGTTGTCCGGCAGCTTTTGCAGATGGTAGTGATATTATTTCCCTGATTCGCTATTATGAGGGAGGCCTGGTAACGATAGAAGTGTTTAAGCAGGACGGAGGCAGCTTTATCTATACGGGAGGGGAATACGATCCCGGTATATTCAGAATTCCATATGAGGGGCTTTTTGAATGCAGCTGTGTGTTCAGCGAAGATATACCGGCAATAATAACATTTACGGAGAAGGATCCATGATATAAGCCGCGGATGCGGCAAGTGCGGCTGGCAGTGATAATAAATATTATTAAAAATTATTCGGAGGACATTACTATGTTTGACAATTTTGCAAAGAAACTTTTTGATTTGAAGGTGGCAGTGAAATTCAGTAAACCGGCCTTAAGAAGCAGGAAAGGCGGCATAAGCACAGTTATTGCTGTCCTCGTGACTACCGTTATGGCGCTTGGGCTTGTTTCATACTCAATAACAGGACAAGTGGCATCGGCAAAAGAAACAGGGGAAAAGGCGCAGCTTGAACAGCAGAAAATTAACCTGCTGATGCAGGATGGCAGCTACGTTTGCGGGAGTACTGTGAAGGGATATATTGCACAGGCCGCAGCTGAAGGCTCAACACTTACAGCTTCGGTTCAAAGCTATGAAAACGGAGTGCCGGGGGATGTTTTCATTTATACGGCGGGCGATATTCCGGACTATACAATGATTTCTGATTCGTCGATATATCATATTCTCAGGACATATGATGCTGCCGGAAAATTGTCGGCCCTGCTGTTCGTACAGGTCGACTTGAGCCGCTGAGATGGCCGGGAGAGCCGCTGCCTTCATTTTAGGAATATATTTGGTTTCATGTATGCTGATTTTATCTTTTTCATATTTCAGGCATATTGAGCATTGCCTTTACATTGAAGGCGAGATCCGGGAGATAATGGATAAGGTTGTCTGCAGCGGCTCTTTTACGGAAAAATTATATGATGAAATGCTTGAAAAACTAGATCCCATGGGGATTTTCACAATCGGGATCGTTCTGGAGAGACAGCTTGGTCCGGGAGTTTGTGATACATACTGGCACAGAGAAGACATAATCGGCAAGGAACTGCGTGCCGGTGATCTGGTTACACTGTCAGCCGGGGCATCTGAGGAAGGAGCTTTCAGCAGGCTTGCGGCAGCAGTGCTTGGCGGCACTGGCCTGGCCGGACTGGGCGATGTCAAATGGCCTCGTGAGAGAGCAAGCTGCAGGATATGCATCCCGGACACAGTGAAAAAATTATTCTATGGATATGAAGTAATTGCCGCTATAGCTGACGAACTGGAAGGATCTCAATTCCTTGCAGAACCTCCTGCTGTCCACGTCGTGACAGCATTCGGTGATTCGGAGAGATATTATGGCTCAGTTGCCAATCCATATCTGGAATCTGATAACTTATATTATGGAGATGATCCTGAGGAGGCTTATGGGACAGGCATCAGCAGGATCCATGACTATGCACTGTTCCTCAGGGAGATTGAATATTATCCTGATGGTGCCCCCATGCTGATCAGATTTATCATGCAGATGACACAGGAATGAAACAGATCAGAAAGAAAGCCGGCTGACTTGCTTAATGTATGTTTGACGGCAAAATATCAATTTTGGCGGGGTTAGCCGAATGCACAGGCTTATTCTTATTTTATTTATAACAACCATGATTTTTACATTTTTCACGGCACCGCTTGCCGTGTATTACGGAAGAAGGGCAGATAATATACGAATCTTTGCTGCCGTAAAATATGCCACGGGTGTGCTGACTGATTCAATTTATTGTAATCCTGATAATTATGGGATACTTGCGGGTGGTTTGCTGATTGACAGAGGCAATGCAGCAGTCATAGACAGGGAGGCCCTTTTAGATAAATATGCAGCAGTGCTGGCCGGAAATCTGGAGCCGGAAGGAGAATTGTATGAAAGAGTCTGCGGAGATGCTTTCAAAGTACTGATAGAAGGCGACAGATTCTATGTTGCAGGCAGCTCAGAGAAGTGGAGTATCCCGTGGTTTTTCAGCACTGTGGTTGAAGGCCGTTTGGCGCATCTTTTCTCTGGAAGCCGTCTGGCGCACATTTTTGATGATCTTGGAAATCCCGTTGAAACTGATATTAATGCCCTTGGGTTAACTACATCGTCCAGAGATAAGATCATATCAGAAAAAATCAGCAGGGTCCTGAGACTTCAGGAAGGCTCATCGGAAATATCTCTGGATATTATGACAAAAGGAGAAATCGGATATCTTGTCGTATACCCGGAGATACAGGTATCGGCTGAGATCGGCAGGATATGGGGGCAGGAATTATTTGCTGCGGAAAATCTGCAGATCCCAAAATACAGGATGTGCGGAATTTTTTTATCAATGCCTGAGAGCGGTTTGCCGGTTCGCTGAGTAAATTGCGCAGCCTCATATTTCTTTTGCGTTTTTCCTGCCACGTTTTTTTCTGTCACCTTGTATACAATGAACAAATTATATATAATACTCTGTGTGGTGCGGATAGCTTTTATGACTGCAACTGCCTGACATTGACATAAATGCCGGATATTTTAACTCGAGCCACAAATTAAACCGGAAGGTGCGTTACACAGATGAATTTTCTTGATAAGATAATCGAAAGAGCAAAGAAGGATGTAAAGACCATTGTGCTCCCGGAGAGTGACGATGAAAGAGTATTAAATGCGGCATCCATGATAATGGAACGCTGTATTGCTGACATAGTACTTGTGGGAAACAGAGAAGCTGTAAGGGTAAGAATAGAGAAACTTGGGCTGGGCAAGGCTTTAAGCAGGGTCTCTATTGTTGATCCGGGCAAATCTCCGAAGTTGGCGGAGTATGCAGGAACTTTCTATGAAATGAGGAAACACAAAGGCATAACTCCGGAAAAAGCTCTTGAAATAATGAAAGATGAAGTTTATTTTGCTGTTATGATGGTAAAGGCGGGAGAAGCCGATGGAATGGTTTCAGGAGCCATCCATTCAACTGCAGATACCGTAAGGCCGGCTCTTCAGATATTAAAAGCGGCTCCCGGTATTAAAATGGTGTCAGGATTTTTTGTAATGGTCGTACCTGATTGTAAATATGGACACAATGGCACTTTCATTTATGCGGACAGCGGGGTGGTCGAGGATCCGGATTCCAGCGGACTGGCTGATATCGCCATTACTTCTGCTGCATCGTTCAGACAGCTTGTGCAGGCTGAACCTGTTATTGCCATGCTTTCTTATTCAACATATGGAAGCGCAAAAAGTCACCTGACCGAGAAAGTTATAAATGCAGTTAAAATCGCAAAAGACAGAGCACCTGAACTGGTCCTTGACGGAGAGCTTCAGGTGGATGCGGCTCTTGTCCCGTCTGTTGGAAAATTTAAAGCTCCCGGCAGTCCGGTCGCAGGGAAAGCCAATGTTCTGATTTTCCCTGATCTGAATTGCGGGAACATTGCATATAAACTTACACAGCGGCTGGCAGGTGCAGATGCCTACGGCCCGATACTGCAGGGCATAGCAAAACCGGTCAATGACCTTTCCAGAGGGTGTACGGCCGAGGACATTGTGGGAGTTGTCGCGATAACTTCTGTACAGGCGCAGAAGTAAACTGAAATAGTACAACAATAAATCAGCGGAGGAATACAATGAATATACTGGTAATAAATACGGGGAGTTCGTCACTGAAATACCAGCTCATTGATGCCAAGAATGAGAATGTGCTCGCAAAAGGGCTTTGTGACAGGATAGGAATCGAGGAACCGCTGCTTAAACATTGCAAAGCAGGAATGGATCCTGTCCTGATAAAATGTGCCATGAAGGATCATGAAATAGCCTTGAATGAGGTAATAAAGGCCCTGACTGATAAAAAATACGGCGTAATTAAAGATATGTCTGAGATTTCGGCCGTAGGACACAGGGTGGTGCATGGGGGCGAAGAGTTTCATGATTCGGTTATTATAGACGACAGGGTCATGCAGACAATAAAAAACTGCATCGAGCTGGCGCCGCTCCATAATCCGCCCAATATAACAGGAATTGAAGCATGTAAAAAAGTAATGCCGGATAAACCGATGGTTGCGGTTTTTGATACGGCATTCCACCAGACAATGCCGCGTTATGCCTACCTGTACGCCCTTCCTTATGAGATATATGAAAAATATGGCGTCAGGAAGTACGGCTTTCACGGAACTTCTCACAAGTATGTGTCTCAAAGGGCTGCCGCCATGCTGGGCAGACCTTTGTCAGAGCTTAAGCTGGTCACATGCCACCTGGGGAACGGCGCAAGTATTTGTGCTGTCAAGTATGGACGATCGGTTGATACGAGTATGGGATTTACACCGCTTGCCGGGCTGGCGATGGGAACAAGGAGTGGAACGATCGATCCTGCCGTGATTTCATACCTTATGGATAAAGAAAAGATGAATATCAGGGAAGTTAATGATTATCTTAATAAAAAGTCAGGCGTACTCGGGATATCCGGCGTCAGCAGCGATTTCAGAGATATACAGGCCGCAGCGGAAACCGGGAATGACAGGGCAAAGCTTGCGATCGAAATATTCTGCTACAGGGTAAGGAAATATATAGGTGAATATGCCGCTGTACTTGGTGGGATGGATGCCGTAGTCTTTACCGCAGGTATAGGAGAGAATAACGTAATGATAAGGGAAAAGACCATGAAAGGGCTTGAATTCCTTGGAGCGGTGATCGATCCTGTCAAGAATGAAGCTAAAGGAGTCGAAACAGATATCAGTGCGGATAATGCCACAATCAGGACTCTTATTATCCCGACCAATGAAGAGCTTGCTATTGCGCGAGAGACTTTGGTTTTGATTTCAAAATAAAAAATACACTTTAAATACAGGTTAGAAAACGCCAAACAGCCATGAAAGCAAATCTTCTCTTCCCCAGCATTCCGTCATCTCATTTTCATAGCCTGTATACCTGATGTCGGCTCCTGCCGCTTCCAATGCTGAAACCATATTCTTTGTGTTTATATCCAACACATAATAATCATTTAAGCCATGAAAAGCCCAGACGGCAGTTTCTTTAAAACTGACGGCCATGGAAGCATCTCCGGCTCCGCCTACAGGTATGATCGCTGCAAACATGCCCGGATATCTGGCAGCAATGTCCCAGACACCATATCCGCCCATTGAATATCCTGCGGCATATAATCTGCTTTCGTCTATGCTGTATTTATACTTTATGTCGTTAACAAGGCTTACAGCTGCTGATATGTATTTGCTTTCAACAACTGTGTCAATACTGTAATTACCGTTTTTCAAGGGTGTATCGACCCACATTGCATCTTTGGGACACTGTGGAGCAAGGATTATACAGCTGTAGTCAGGATCAGATTCATCATACAGCCTTTCTATCAGATAGCTGCCATTTGCTATCTGGCTGGTGTTGTCATTGCCGCGTTGATTTTGTGAATGCAAATACAGAACCAGAGGATATTTTTTATTTTTATCATATTTTTCAGGCAGAATCAGTCTGAAAGGAAGGACAGTGCCATCTTTTGCAGTGTACAAAAATGACGGCAATGATTCATTATCACTTTGTGTGTTTTTTACAAAACTGAATGGGAGCCTTGCCCGGCCTTCGGGCAACACATACTGTATTTCCGCGTCTTGTTCTTTCAATGCGTTTTTTATAAATTTATCTATATCCTTGCCAAACATTACAAGCTTTGTAGGGTTCACTCCAAATCTGCCGAATTCGTTGTCCGTATACTGCAAATATATATTATTTTTCATTACCGGAAGGCTTGATTCATTAACAGCTCCTATGTGAACCATCATGTATTTGCTTCTGTCTAAAATGTTATCTTCTATAAAAAAGTTTTCTGCCTGATTTACATGATCCCAGCCTTTTATGTGTGCGGCATGAATTTTGTTTGGCCTTTGGTCCCCCCAGCCGTATCCTGTAAATCGCAGGATATTGTTCTTTATCAGGATATCCGACATTATTTGTTTTTCCGGCATTGTACCTTCAGCAGGCGATCCCAGAAAATACTCAACAGGATATGTTGTGTATTCGACGAGGTTATTTGTATACCTGACATTTTCCATAAAATTTAGATTTCTTTGTGAACCCGAGGGTATCTGATGCGAAATACCGGCGTCATATACCTGATATATATAACAGCTGTCAACTGTATAATTTTCACAATTACCAACAATTGTTACAGCATTTCCATACCGGGTCGTTTTTGACTCTCTGCTTATCAAACTGAATGATCCGCCTATCCAGCCCATCTCACAGTTGGTCACTGTCAGGTTCCTGCATACAATACCGGGTTTAAAATACAGTATCCCATGACGCCCGCTGAACTTGATGCAGAGGTTGTCAATAGTTATATCATCACCTGTTATATCAATGATGTTTTCTCTTAAGCAGAATTCTATTGAGGCATATCTTTCTGCAGGATTTCCTTTGTCTGAGTAAAGATATATTTTTTTATCATCCGGATGATGATACATTTCAAGATCATTTTTCAACTCATCAATTTTACCGGTGAACCCGTTGATATCTATAACCTGTTTATATGACCATGCCTCTCCGTTGTTGAAAACAATGAGACCGGCATCAATAGAAAACTCCTCGTCATAAACATAGATATTCGAAATACCGGTTTCCTTCCAATTTTCCTTTACCGAATAATTCTGCGGCGAGCCCAATATTTCCGGTTTGGCGCCCTTGCCGTAGGCTGAGTAGGTAACGCCTTCTTTTGCGTTAATATTGCCCCGGAAGGTTCCGCCTCGTTCAAAAAGCACGGCATCACCGCTTTTCAAGTCTGCGCTGCTGACTCTTTCAGATGTTGCCCATGCGGTTTCCGGTGACTTACCATCACCGGAGTCATCCCCTTTATTGGATACATAATAGACAGAGCCTTTTACAGCAATTTCAACCTCAGAGTTCAGGATTTTATCTTTTAAGGCTTTTGCCTTTGCATCGATTTCTGAGAGGTATTTTTCTGAAGCAACGATATGATTTATTTCTGATGCGTCAGCATCTGCTTTTATTTCTTCGATTTTTCCGGCCATATTATTGCCTCCGGCTGAACAAGACAGAAGTAATAAAGACAGAGATAAAACAAATACTGCCAAATTATTAATTTTCAATATTTTTATTAATGAACATACATTATTAAACAAATCTCTTTCCATTCAACTTTTCCTTTCTTATCAGGTCGTATCAGGCTTCCTGCCGGCGGTATAATGGAACCCCGCCTTGCATACCTGTACCTGTGCGCTGATGAATAGCACTGCTATAAGGCCGATGCACAGGCATAAATATCATAAGCACATTATATCGTAAGGATCTGGCAATAAAAAGTGCTATAATCAGAGCGTGCTATAATCAGAACGCAGGCTGATGCTCTCAGCTTGCAGACAACAGATGATTGATTAAAAAGAAACCTAAAACCCGACAGCACAGGGTTCCTTTCTTACGATGTGTTAGCGGCGCAAATGAAAATCAGGCATTGTGATAGATTTTGCATTAAAATTGACACCGTGTAGAATAATTAATTATATTTTATTTTTACCAGATGAACAGATAAAGATATGCCAATCGTATTTATTATAGATAAAGAATTTCGGAACCAAATATTGGAGGTGGAGCGTTTGAATCAAAAGCAGGATTCCGATGATGCTTTTACATCAGCTGTAGAGAAACATGCTGACACAAACCCCCGCAGGAGCAGGACCAGGAGGAAGTTCGAAGTAGAATGGTTTCAGCAAATTGATTTCATCTGCTTCTCCTGAAATACTTGTTAGGACGGACTTTGCCGGTATGAAATTGCCTGAAGGCAACTTTGTTTGCGCCTGGTTCATCAGAAGCACTAAAGGGAAATGGATGGTCGTCAACAAAAGGATGATCATCAATGACAGGTATGGGCTTGGAAATTAGCTTTATAATATCTTCTAAAAATGGCTTTTCATCCACATCGCAGAAAGAAAGCGCAATCCCTCCAAGACCGGCTCTGCCAGTCCGCCCGATCCTATGAACATACGTTTCAGAGATATTTGGCAAGTCATAATTGATGACATGGGACAATTCATCAACGTCTATACCTCTTGCGGCAATGTCTGTTGCAACCAGGATCCTTGTCTTTTTAGCCTTAAAATTATTCAGTGCCAGCTGCCGTGCGCCTTGCGACTTATTCCCATGAATGGCTTGCGCGGGTATCCCTGCTCTTCCAAGATCCCGTATGATTTTATCTGCGCCATGCTTTGTCCGTGAAAATACTAATGCAGAAGCAATTGATTGATTTTTCAACAGGTGTATCAGCAAGTTGATTTTATTTTTCTTTCCCACGAAATAGACTGCCTGTTCGATAATATCCACTGTCGATGAGATAGGTGTGACAGCTATTGTTACCGGATCAGTTAATATAGAGCTTGCCAGTTTGGATATAGCCAGAGGCATAGTTGCGGAAAACAACATGGTTTGCCTTATTTCAGGTAAGTGCGTTATTATCTTCTTTACATCCACAATAAATCCCATGTCAAGCATACGGTCCGCTTCATCCAATACAAAGAACCTGACATGACTAAGGTTAACAAACTTCTGGTCAATCAAATCAAGCAACCTGCCCGGTGTTGCAACTAAAATATCCACCCCTTGCTTTAAGCCGGCTGTTTGCTGATGCTGAGATACACCACCATAAATAACAAGGTTTTTAAGGCCTGTATATCTGCCATAAGCTGTAAAACTCTCTCCGATTTGGACCGCTAATTCACGTGTCGGGGTTAGGATCAGGGACCTGATTATTTTATGGCCTTTTGTATCCACCTTTTCTCCATATAGAGTCTGGAGTATCGGAATGGCAAACGCCGCAGTCTTACCTGTACCGGTCTGGGCACATCCAATCAGGTCCTTTCCTTCAAGTAAAGGCGGAATAACTTGCGCCTGTATGTCGGTAGGTGTTGTATAACCTTCAGTGACAAGCGCTTTCCGGATAGGTTCTATTATATTCAACTTTTCAAACAATATTTTTCTCCTCTATCCGGAAGCACTCTGACCTCTTACCGAACTATCTGATTCTACAGTAATTATGACATAATTACAATGCGCGGCCTGATTGCAATCAATACGTGCAATCGAAAGCTGCAATCAAAATAACAATCAGTATGACCATAACACTTCTTTGAGACCTTCTTTTTACACGGTATTTCTGTTAAAATTCAATATAAAGAACAGAAAAAGTTGAAATATTGAAATTATAAGCTGACATGTTGACAGGAAGAGCTGACATATTGACAGGATAAGCTGAATGAAAAGGTGATAAAACATGAATAAGATTGTGTTTGGTATAATTGGAGCCGGGTGGAGGGCTGAGTTTTTCTTTAGGATAGCACGCGAAATGCCGGAGCTGTTCCATATTTCGGGAGTAATGACGCGCAGCCCGGAAAGAGGCGAGGCAGTCAGAAAAAACTGGGGGATAAGTGTAGTTGATTCGATTGACGGATTACTTTCCCAGTCACCGGAGTTTGTAGTAGTATCTATTCCAAGAGCTGCTGCACCCGGGGTTATCACTGACCTTGCCTTAAGGGGAGTACCTGTGCTTACTGAAACACCCCCGGGGCCTGATGTCGAAAGCCTTGCTGCATTAAACAGGTTGGTTGATAATGGCGCAAAAATCCAGGTTGCTGAACAATATCATCTGCAACCTTTACATGCCGCAAGAATCAGGATCGCATCTTCAGGACTGTTAGGTAAAATCAGCGAAGTACAGCTTTCGGCGTGTCATGATTACCATGCTATAAGCCTTATACGCAAGCTGTTGCGTGTAAGGTTTGAAAATGCTGAGATCACTGCTTTTAGATTTACTTCTCCTATTACTGCGGGACCGGGGCGTAATGGCCCCCCACTTGAAGACAAAATGGAAAACTCTGTTCAAACAATAGCAAGGCTTGACTTCGGAGACAGGCTTGGGATATATGATTTTACGGCATCACAATATTTTTCCTGGATTCGTGCCTTAAGGTGTATGGTCAGGGGAGACAGGGGCGAAATAAACGAATTGACTGTCAGATATCTGAAGGATTTCAAAACTCCGTGTGAAGTCGGATTAAAAAGAATGGATGCTGGAGAAAACGGTAATCTGGAGGGATATTATCATAAAGGTATAATTGCCGGAAGCGAATGGGTTTATGAAAACCCCTTCAAGCCGGCGAGATTCACCGATGATGAAATCGCAGTGGCATCCTGCCTTGAAAAAATGGCCGCATATGTAAGGGGCGGAGAGCAGTTTTACAGCCTGGCAGATGCTTCCCAGGATCATTATCTTACACTGATGATCAACCAGGCTGTAAAGACAGGAGAGATGGTAAAAACTGAAAGCCAGCCGTGGAGTGATTAGGCTTATGAAAAGCAGATAGCTTTAAATGACATTTTCGCCGGTGTCAAGTCCAAGATATTCGTACATCACTGCGGCTATTTCAGAAGTGTCGTGCCTGCCGCGGCCTTCCTTCACGGCCTGGCGCATCAGATCGAGCCCGCCGTCCAGCAGGAATGCCGGCACATTGAATTTATCATAAAGCCTTTTCATATAGGTCATGTCCTTGAGTGCCAGTTCCAATGCGAAATCCATGTGATAGTCCTTCTCAACGAATTTCCGGCCGTAAAAATTGAACGGGCCGTTGCCGAAGGGGCCTTCCTTCATAATTTTAAACAGGTTTTTCGTGTCGATCTCCATTTTTTCCATCAGCGGGAACATCTGGGCGATAAGGGCTACATACATGAGACCGGTGAAATTCATGGCGATCTTTACCGTGTGTGCACTGCCTATAGGCCCGAAATAATCTATCGGCGTAGCATAGCTTGAGATTATACCCATGACGCTGTCTGCGTCTTCCTTATCGCCGGAAACCATGCAGGGAGCAGTCCCGGCTGCGGTATCAGCCGGGCCGCCAAGCAGGGGTGCGTCAAGATACCTCCCGCCGGAAGCCTTAAAACTTGTATACAGCTTCTTTGTCGATTCGGGGAAACTGGTAGAGGTATCCACAACTGTCTTGCCTTTGACGCCGGACCCCAGAAATTCGCCCACGACAGCTTCAACAATGTCGGAGTTGGGAAGAGAAAGGAAAGTCACATCACTCTTTTCAAAGACCTCAAGACTGGATGAAGCAAGCGCTGCCTTCCCTTCAAAGTAAGCGAGTGCTGCCGGCGATTTGTCATATGCGGTCACCCTGTATCCTTTTTTGGCCAGGTTCTCACACATGCCGCGGCCCATATTGCCAAGGCCGATAAAACCGATTTTCTCTTTTACGTTGGTTTTTATATTCATTTTCATTTTTTTCTTGTGCCTCCCTGACATATGTTATAGTATTCCATATAAATTGTAATATCAATATGGCCTGAGGGATATTCATTTTTTGTTATTTCCCGCCCATTGTCAGGGGACACGGAGAAAATCCAGCCTGTTTAATAGCTTATGCGGCTGTCATTC
>JAQUNY010000022.1 GCA_028717405.1 Eubacteriales bacterium | reverse complement strand
AATCAGCCCCAGCCAATATATCAGGAACAGCACCGATAACCTTTGAAATTTTTATGCTTCAAATCAGATGATTTCAAGCTCCCAGGGCTCTTTTTTCCTGAAGCTGCTCCTGTACTTTCTGGTAAGGACGCCTTTTTCTTCAAGATGGATAAAACATGCCCTGTCACACGCTTTACCGCAGATTGAAGCCACATAGGAGTGCCTGCCTCCCGGGTAGAACACCAGCTTATCCATCACTTCCCTGGCCTCCTCCGGCGAAAGCTTCTTCTCACCTTTAAGGACTTCCAGCCTGTCCGTGATCCCTTCCAGGGCTCCTGGCGGCATGAACGGGTTATAACGCATTGCCGCGCCCTTGTAATATGCTGCGCACTGCCAGTTGTCCCTGAGCTTCAGTTCATATTCCGCTGTGCCTTGAGTCCGGCCGGTCCGGGCCTGGCTCAGGTCATCCTGATCCTTCCCTTTCCCGAACACAACTTTCACGGATTCATCTGAAAAAGCCTTCCCGGGGCATGCTTCCAGGCATTTACCGCATTTGTCGCATAAGTGCGGTTCTTTTATTTCATCAGATCCAATCACGGCATCGGTTATTATATAAGCGAACCTCTGGTTCGGGCCGAATTCATCGGTAAGCACCGAACCGCTGAGCCCTATTTCGCCAAGGCCGCACAAGACCGCAGCCTGTCTGAAATTAAGCATCGCTTCGCCTTTCATTCCGCGAAAAACAGCATTATATCTGACTTCAGGATTTGTATCCCCTTCATCCTGCATAACAGTCTGCACCAGCTTTTGTGAAACCGCGCAATAACCTTTATCCTCGATAAATCCCGCAACTTTTGCCAGCACCTGCGGTATGTATACTTCCTCTATAGTTTCTACCGCCATGGTATAAAACTGGTAGAAAGTTGAGCATTCTTCAATCCCGCGGTAAGCTCCCCTCAGCACTCGGAAGCCCAGCCCGATAACCGTCTTTGCCCCGGGCATGATCATGTCCGGGGCACTCCCGTAAAGCCCTGCCTTTGTGAGCGCTGTGTTTCCCGCAGCTGTGAACCTTGATACCTCCGCAAATCCAACTATGTCGGCTCCGCATTCCCTTGCAAAACCCGCTATATCTTCTCTGAGACTACGGCTGCTGTTATCAGCTTCGTTTTTTCCCTCGCAGCCGTCTTGTTTTTCCAAAATATCACCGGGATCTCCGCAGCCTGTTTCTGTCAAAACATCTGTATTTCTCATTTCAAACCGCTCCTCCCTTTCTGATAAGGCCTTTTTCTTTAAGGTGGTTGTAGCATGCAATGTCACATGCCCTCCTGCACATGCATGGCACATAACCGAACTGGGTGGGCGGAAGGAATTTCATTTTTGGATACATTTCCTTCGCACTCTTCTCATCAAACCTCTTTTCCCCGTTGAGGACAGCCTCTCTGTCAGGATCTCCTTTTAAAAATTCATCATTCATATACGGATTGCTTCTGTGGGCGCCCCTGTAATATACACTGCACTGCCAGGAATCAAAGGTGCCATGCGTATAGGTTCTACCCGCTATATCCGTTGTTTTTTCATCTCTTATTATTGCCTTCCCCGGGCATGCATCAGCACATTTGCCGCATTTGTCGCAGAGGTCGGAGTCAAACACCGGGTCAGCCTCCAGCGGCGCATTGGTGATAATATATGCGAGCCTTTGGAAGGGGCCGTACTGAGGCGTCAGGACCTCTCCCCTGTAGCTTATGGATCCAAGCCCGCATATGACTGCCGACTGCGCGAAATCCAGCAGCACCTCAGGCGCGGGCTTTTTCCCGGGGTCAACACTAAGCGCCTGCCCAAGCCTTGTTACTGATGATACCTCGGGATTCATGCCGTAATCGTCTTTAGCCTTTATATTGGGGCTTGTCCTTTGTATACAGGCTTCATATCCTTCGTTTTCCAGAAGCCTTGCCATTTTGAGAAGAAGCATTATGACCAGCTCTTCCCCTGTGGATTTTGTATAGAGAGATGTCAGCGAATAAAGCTGGTTTCCGGCCTCCAGCACCCTTATCATCCCTTCCGGTATCCTTATGCCCAGGCCGATCACACATTTTGCCGTGGGGCATATGAATCTCGGATCGTGTTCGAGTTTTGTCCCCTCATATGCGGAAATACAGCCTATGCCGGTGATGTCGGCTCCGTATTCCCTTGCTTTGGCTTTTACTGTCGAACTGTTGATCATATCTGCACACTGTCTCCTTATACTGACTCTTGATACTGTTTCCGATATTGTTTTGTTGTGCTGTTTCCGATTTTACTTTGTTTGCCTGCTATTATGCTTCGTTTCTTTTTTGTGACTACCTGTTAAGCTGCCATCTCTTTTTGCCTGTCCTGAAAGGTTCCTTGAACTTACCCTTCAGGCATCCGTTTTTTTCAAGCATATTAACACACGCTCCGATGCAGCCACCGCATTTTGCCATGTTATAACCGACCCAGGACGGGAAATACGGTTCAAGCACAGAGTAAACCTTCAGTATCTCCTCCTCAGTAGCTTTAACATTTTTATCTTCATAAAGCTTCAGCTTTCCTTCTTTGTTCTCATCAAAAACTTCGGTGGGTATAAAGGGATCATGCTTCCTGCCCGGGTATGTATAATGAACATAACAGCTCCATTCGTCGGTTTTGCCCCATTCGAGCTCTTTGCCCCCGACATTTACTTTGACTGATATATCTTTGCTTATGCACCCGCCCGGGCATTCCCTTACACAGGCCATGCACCTTTTACATATAGGCTCTCCGTTATACATCGGATCCGGTTCAAGGACAGCGTCCGTAAATATGAATGCGAACCTTTGCATAGGACCGAATTCAGGAGTCAGCATCATCTTGCTCCATCCAATTTCCCCAAGCCCGCAGGCAACAGCGGCAAGCCTGAAGTGGAACTGCAGGTCAGGTGATGGATGTCCTTCAGTAACCGGCCGGGTAAATTGGACAGTCCTGTGATGAGGAGTTTTAACACCTTCCATTTTGCGCACATCAACAGCTTCTTCAGGAGAAAGCGTATTCCCCGGCGTACCATCCATGTCTGATATTTTGCCCTTGGCTCCGGTATTTCTGTAAATCATCGACTCGTATCCATGGTCTTCGATATATTTTCCGACTTCATACAGCACAGACGGCGCATAAGTTTCGTTAATGCCGCCATATGCCAAAGAAGGATACTGGTAAAACTGAGTCCCTTCCTCTATTCCCCTCTGAACTCCTCTAGGCATCCTGAAAGCAAGGCATATCATTGTTCCCGCATCCGGGAAAACATACCTGGGATCCATTTCCAGCGGTGCACCTTCAAATCTGTCAAGGCTGCCAAAGCCGCAAAGGTCGGCGCCCGCTTCAAGGGCTACCTGTCTTATCCCTTCTTTGGTTAATTCGGGGAATGTATTTTTTCCAGTTGTTATCCTGTCTTCGAATTGCATCAGTTGACCTCCCAAATACTTTAACGCTTTCATTTCAGCTGATCTTTGTGTGTTTTGCCAATAAAAAAGCAACAACCTGTCCTTATTGGTATAAAACTGCGTACATCCAGTCATTATACCAGACTCAGACAAAATTTATATATAATATCTAAACCTAAACAGGCAAAAAATAAACCTGATATGCTCAGTCCTCTGAAGGACAGACACACACCGCACCTTTGATTTCCAGTGAGGACACTATCCTGACTCCGTTTCCGCCGGTCTTATCAGCATCGAGAACAATGACTCCGCCACCTTCCTGATGAGCAGCCATGATCCGTCCTTTCTTAAGCAGGACAAAATCACGCGGTATCACTCCCCCTGTTTTGAATATTCTGAGGAGCTCAATCCTGCGCCCGCCATCGTCAATATCAATTGCAGCAAATTCCGCTATGCTGTCATGTCCTCTGTTGGAAACAAAAACCCTTTTACCGTCTGCTGATACCCTTACCGCAGCACAGGTATTGCTTCCCGTCCAGCCTTCGGGCAGTGTGGAAAGTGTCTGCAGTGTCTTCCAGCAGCCGCCTTCCCTTTTTATAACACTTACCGCGCTGCCCAGTTCATGAGCAAGATAAGCAACTGCCGAATCCCCTGCTGCCGCGGGATCATAAGCGAGGTGACGGGGGCCGAGGCCGGGGCTGCAATCCATCCTGTCCGAAAACTTCAGGATACCTTTTTCTTTGTCCTGAAAATATGTGACTACAGCATCTATACCAAGGTCTATCGAGCAAAGCAAAGAGGTTTCCTGTATAAATGTGACATGGTGCAGATGAGCGTTTTGCTGGCGGGAAGGATGAGGTCCTTTTCCTTCATGCTTTATAAGCTGGATCGCCGGTCCTGTGATGTTGCCGTTTTCAACCGGGAATACCGCAAGGCTGCCGCTCATATAGTTTGCCACATAGAGAAATCTCTCATCATGACTGAGAGTGAGATGACATGGCGATTCCCCTCCTGTGCTTCCTGCGGATTTGAAAACCAGCTTTCCGCCGTCAACGGCATAAGATGCAACCGAGCCTCCCTTTCCGCCTTCTGCAGGTCCTGATGAAGTTGCAAAAAGTGTCTTCCTGTCTCCGGACAGTATAAGGTAAGTCGGATCTTTCAGTTCCGGCGACACCGATTCGGGCTTCAGCTCCCCGGTTTCATCACAATAGCTGCATACTGCTATCCCGGGACCTCCCATCCTGGTATATGTGCCAATATAAATGTACAATTTTGTTATCCCCCTTTCATATCAACATTATCACCAATATCAATATTATCGCCATCCGGATCAACAGGATTGTGTCTCAGAAACATTTCCTTTATTTCACTGAGGCCCTCGGCTATTTCCTGTCTTGAAAATTCAGCTCTTTCAAGGGCTTTATCTGTCATCTTTCCCAATTCCGAGTAGAACTTCACGGCAGCATCAAGATATGCACGGTTCGGATTCCTTCCGAATTGCTCGAAAAGAAGGTTCTCTGCTTCATTTACCCTTGATTCAAGAATAAGAGAACGCAATCTGTGGCTCAGCAAACCGGTTTCGGTGACATTACCGAATTCATCGAATAGTCCTGATGTGTCATCTCTTTCGCTGTGTAAAACTTTTGTAAGGAATCTTGCAAGATTTTCTATCTCCCGCAGTATATAGTCGTTCTGGAACATCATTCCCCCTGTAAATGACCCTGCTCATCTGTTTGTCATTTCTTTAAACTCATCTTCTCCGATTATTTTCAAGCCCAGTTTGGCAGCTTTTTCAAGCTTGCTGCCGGCGTCTTCCCCGGCCAGTACAAAGTCGGTGTTTTTTGAAACACTGCCTGATACACTGCCTCCAAAAGACTCAATTATTGCCGCCGCTTCGCTCCTGGAATATGATGGCAGGGTTCCTGTAAGTACAAAAGTTTTTCCGGCCAGGCTGTTTCCCCTGACTTCCCTGGCAGCTGCAGCCATATTAACTCCGGCAGCCTTAAGCTTGCCTGTTACCTCAAGGGTCTGAGGATTTCTGAAAAAGGCTGCCGTGCTTTCGGCAGTAATATGGCCGAACTCATGTATGTCTTCGATATCGTCCGTTCCGGCTTGCATGAGATCATCCATTGTCCTGAACTTCGAGGCAAGAAGCTGAGCGGCCTTCGTGCCCACATGCCTTATCCCGAGGCCGAATATCAGCCTGCCCAGGTCGTTGGCCTTTGATTTTTCTATAGCCCTGATAAGGTTTTCAGCAGATTTGCTTCCCATTCCTGCCAGGGACTTGAGTTCCTCTTTTCTTTCCGGCAAAAGGTATATGTCAGCGATATCCTTTATGAGTCCTGCCGCCAGAAGCTTCGAGATAATAGCATCTCCCAATCCTGCTATGTTCATGGCATCACGCGACACAAAATGTTCAAGGCTTCTCCTCAGCTGTGCCGGGCAGTTGATTCCTGTACACCTGTACGCGGCCTCTCCTTCCTCTCTTATCACAGCAGAACCACATTCCGGGCAGTTCAAAGGCATTTTAAATATTCTTTCACTTCCGTCGCGGGCTGCGGCATCAGACTCAACTACCTCTGGTATGATATCTCCCGCCTTTTGCACTGTTACCATGTCGCCTGCCCTTATGTCCTTCTGCCTTATATAATCAAGGTTATGGAGAGTTGCCTTTGAAACGGTTGATCCCGCTATGCTGACCGGTTCGAAGACTGCGTTGGGAGTCAGGACACCGGTCCTGCCGACATTTACCATGATCTCTTTTATACGGGTCTTTTTCCGTTCCGCGGGGTATTTATATGCCACAGCCCATCTGGGTGTTTTTGATGTGCTGCCGAGCAGCCGGCGCTGCGCCAGCAGGTTTACTTTAACAACTGCGCCGTCGATTTCGTAATCCAGTTTTCCCCTTGCATCGCCTATCTCCCTGATTTCCCTGACAACATCGTCAATCGAAAGGCAGATCTTGTAGTCCGGAATAATTTTAAAGCCCGCCTCTGCCAGAAATTCCAGCGTCTCAGAATGTTTTTCAAAGTTTGCCCCTCTGGCCTGCTGAATATTGAAAACAAATATATCCAGCTTCCTCCTGGCTGTTATTGCAGGATCAAGCTGTCTGAGAGATCCTGCGGCGGCATTTCTGGGATTGGCAAAGAATGGCTGACCGGCTTCTTCCTGGGCTGCATTCAGCGCCGCGAAATCTTTTTTGGGCAGGAATACTTCGCCTCTGACTTCCATATATTCCAGGCTGCTTCCCCTTCCGAAAAGCCTCAGAGGTATGGATCTTATGGTTTTGATGTTTTGTGTTACATCCTCGCCTGTGAAACCGTCGCCCCTGGTAGATCCTCTCACATAAACGCCGTTTTCATACTCCAGAGATACTGAAAGGCCGTCTATTTTGCGCTCGACCACATATTCGACATCAGGCCTGCCAGAGATACCTGCGTCCGAGCCTGCAACTTTGCCCGTGCCAGCATACGCATTTGTGCCTGCGCTTGCTCCTGTGCCCGCGCCTGTTTCCTCTGCCAGTGTCTCCTTTACCCTTCTGTCAAAGGCATAAAGCTCTTCAAGATCAAAAATATCGTTAAGACTCTGCATCTGGACTTCATGTACAACTTTCCCGAACTCATCAAGCGGCTTTCCTCCTACCCTTTGAGTAGGCGAATACGGATCTGCCATCTCAGGATGAAGGGCTTCAAGCGTCTCCAGTTCCCTGTAGAGCTGATCATATTCGGAATCGCTTATTTCAGGCGAATCTTCAATGTAGTATTTTCTATTGTGGTATTCAATAATCCTTCTCAGTTCATTGACCCGAGTTCCCGGATCACCGGATTTCATGTCAGGTAAGCCATCTGTGCCGGTAACATTTGTTTTATTCATAAAGCCCATCCTGTTCGTGTTCTTTTTTGGTTCTGTTGTTATGCTCTTTTGCTTTTGTTGTTATGCTCTTTTACTTTTCCTTCCCCATATCCTCTTCTTCTCTCTCAGCAATGCCCTGGCAACAAACAGTGATATCAGCAGACATACCAGGCCCCATATAAAAACAGGTACGCCTGTCATTTCGCCCATTCTGTAAGCATCGGAGATATTCCCCGGCCTGGACCATCCTGATATGATACCTGTCCACGCATTTATCTCAACCAATAATGTATTTACCAGAGTGTCATAAATAACGTACACCAGCCCCGAAATCCCGATTATTTCAACTGCAAGGTCAGTGAGGCGTTCTCTGTTGAGCATATAAATTATAAAAACGGCTATTACAAATATGACTGCGTAGGAAAGGGCAAACGACATCCCTTGAAAAGCTGCCGCCGCCATAAGATATGTTATCGCTGCAATGCCCGGTATAAATTTTTTTAAAGATGTCTTCCTCAAAATTAATATGAGTGCGGCGAAAAAAAGGCTCCCCAGATATCCTCCCATCACGATCAGCAATCCTGCAAACCTTCCCCCTGTTGCTACCGTGGTAAATCCGCTTTCATTCAGGTTTATATTAAGGTTGGTTATGCCGTAGCCTGTGATGAATGAAATGAAGGCATGCCCTGTTTCGTGCAGAAACACAAGAAATATCTTAAGCGGTTTCATCAGGAAGGTGTTCCAAAGCAGCATAATTACAACGGCCATCAGTAAATGCCCTGCTTTGATCATTGATTTCAATTCAGCTTCCCCCTTTGTCCGGCTGTGACTTAACACGTCCTGTTTTTACTTTCTTCTTTCCGCTATTCTCCAGTTCTATTCCAAATATGTCATTAACATTACTATCTTTAATAATTCTGCTGCTTTTAGAACCGGATTTTCCCAGCATCGTTTCCGTTTTTTTCTCAATGGCTGCTGAAATAAGATCACCGACATTTATGCTCCTTAATTTAAAAAACAATGTTGCATCATTGTCCAGGCGAGCTCCCACACCATATAATGCAGCTGCTATGTGCTTGCACATACCGGCCCAGTCAGGGCAGCTGCAGCCCATGGAAATTTCCTTTGGTTCAGGGAATAATCCCTTTCCCTTTGCAGTGAAAAGCTCAGCAAGCGCTTTGGGGAACTTACCTTCGATTAATTCCTGCAGAGTTCCGATTTTACCGGCACAGTCTCTGACTATTGATTCCCAGACAACGCTCTGTAATGGTTTTATCACAATCATTACCTCATATGGCTTTGCCCTGCTTCCCTGAACCAGCGCCTTTATAATGCCCTGTTCAATTTTCAGGTCCAGGACCGCTCCGTTTCTGACATAGCTCCGGCCTCTTCCGATTCTGTTATAATAGTCAGAATAGCTTTCCAGGTTATCATTCCAGGCTTTGCCCCACCACGTGCCTGCGATTTTGTTCCCTGTCAGAATAACAGGAGATATTCCCGGATTTTTCTTTTTAAGGCTTTCAATTTTTTTCTGCGCTTTTCTTTTTATCTCCGATGCAGATACATATTTGTAGTAGCCATCATTAAAAGCCATATGCCGCACTGCCTCCTGAAAAATAAAATCAGTCATTTCCGTAGTCTTATCTAAGTTTAAACAGCTCAATCAAACTGTTGTTATCCAACTCCGTAATCCAGCTCTCTTTTGACTCCGGCACAATATTTCTGAACAGTTTTATTTTATCTTCGATCATTAAATCTATTTTCTCTTCAATTGTACCTTTTGTTATGAATTTATGCACTATTACATTCTTATTTTGTCCAATTCTGAATGCCCTGTCAGTCGCCTGATTTTCCACTGCCGGATTCCACCATCTGTCAAAATGTATGACATGGTTGGCCGCTGTGAGATTTAGCCCGACGCCTCCGGCTTTTATCGACAGTACTATGAACGGGATATAATCCTTCCCTTGAAATTTTTCCACTATACCCTTCCTTTTACCAACTGCCGTACCTCCATGCAAAACCAGACCTTCATGCCGAAAAATGTTTTCAAGAAAATTTTTCAGCTGGTCAGTTATTTCTTTAAACTGAGTAAAGATAAGCGCTCTTTCCCTGTTATCACGTATTATTTCACATATTTCTTTTAACCTGATAAATTTCCCGCTATCATCAATATCGTAAACTTTCTGTCCCAGATACTGATCCGGATGATTACATATTTGTTTTAATTTTAAGAGTGAAGCAAGCACAAGACCTTTTCTTTCAATTCCTTCCACTGAAGATGTCAACTTCTCTGTTAATTCATCCACCAGTTTTTCATAAAGAACAACCTGTTTTTTTGTTAATGATGCATAGCTCTTGATTTCAATTTTTTCAGGCAGATCCGAAATTACACTTTTATCTGTTTTCAGCCTTCTAAGTATAAACGGGCTGACTGCTTTCTTTAGTCTGGCATATCCTTCGCTGCTTTCTTTAATCTTTTTGGAAAAGTCTGAGAATTCCCTGGAACTGCCCAATAGTCCTTTGTTTAGAAAATCAAACAAAGACCATAAGTCGGAAAGCCGGTTTTCAACCGGTGTGCCGGTCAATGCAATCCTGCTTGCAGCTTTCAGGGATTTTACAGCGTGTGTCTGTTTTGTCCCGGGATTTTTGATGGCCTGAGCTTCGTCAATAACCAGCGTATCCCATTTTACTTCTTTCAGCCATTCATATTTAAGCAGCATTCCATATGTTGTTATAAAAATGTCGCTGCTTTGAAGGCAGTCCGGAGTATTTTCAGCTTCAGAGTTTCTTTGTGAGGCATTTTGGGCGCTTGGATGAATAATTTGCCACCTTAGCAAAGGAGCAAATCTTTTTATCTCATCGACCCAGTTGCCTATAAGTGAAGCCGGTATAACCAACAATGTTTTTTCTTTCTTGCGATGACAGATAAAATCAATAAGCGCTATGACCTGAACTGTTTTACCAAGGCCCATATCATCAGCGAGACAGGCCCCAAGCCCCAACTCTTTCATATAGTTCAGCCAATTCAAGCCGGTTTGCTGATATGGCCTGAGCCTGGCGCAGAAATTACTGCTGCAGGTTACCGATTTCATCGAATCAGGCAACATCAATTTGCCGATAACATCATTTAGCCACATCCCATTGGTTATTTCGATCTCACATTCATCCCTGCTGACTTTGAGTTCACTCCCGGAGTCCAGTTGAAACCTGATTGCCTCTACAATGCCAAGCGTTGCTTTATTGCCGTATTCCAATGCTCTGTCATATGCGTCAAGCATTTTCCTGAGCTTATCATGATTGACTTCTACCCATTTCCCCTTAATCAAACGCAGGCCTTCTGCTTCTGAAAGCATCTGCTTCAGTTCATCTGCATTTACGCGCTCTCCATTCAGCATCAATTCTGCATTAAAGTCAACTATAGCATCATAATTGAGTCTGGACTTATTTTTACTGCCAATGTTGATATTCAACTTATACGAATTGCCATGGTTCCTCCACCAATCCGGTATCCTGCACAAGATACCCGCCTCTTCATATATCGGGACCTCCTTTAGAAATAAATATGCCTCCTCCGGTATAAGTCCTATTGCATGAAATATTTCGCCCGAATCAACAATACCTGTAATAAATGAACTTTTTTCTGCCGCATTATTAACAGTTGAAAGCAGTTTTAATAAATGATTTTTATCATTCCTATATTCAATAAGTGCGTTTTTTAAAGGCAGATGCTTACGCTTTCCGTCTTTTGATACAACAGATGAGTATGTGGCCAAAAATGCAAACGGGTATTCTCCCTTGCCGTCTTCAACAAGGTGAAAATAAACCTGCCCAAAAATATGCAGTCCCGGAGAGAATAACGCGAAATAGTCGGCAACACTTCCTTTAAAGCTGTATATTATTCTGCAAAATATTTCATTTAATCTGTTCCAGACAGCAAATATCCATTTGAGATCCAGCTTTTCAGCGCCGTTCATATAGGGTGCATTTTCTAAAAGACCTTCGGCTTCATTTTTTGCCAGGTTGACTTTTATTCTTTCGCGAAGGTATTCTAAATCCGGTTCCTTCGAAAGCTTTTTGAAATATGCCAATGCTATCAATCTAATATAATTTAGTGAATCCGTCAGATATTCCGGCAACCCGGGTGGCATTGGCAACACAGGCAGTTTGCCTGATTGTAAAGGGTTGTATTTTTGTTCTTGTATTACTGATTGATTCTCAGCTGTTAATCCAAGGGCTAACAGTGCTTCATCAGCATCCTGTATGAAAATATTGTAAATATATTCCTGATACTTTATAACATCATAACCTGCAGAGTTATCGTCGTCGCTGTCGGGGTGATTATCTATAAAATTCCATTCAAGTCTGAATTGTCCTTCTTCTTCAATTACAGCAATGAGCTCCCTGTATTTTGAGTTTGTCCTGGTTTTTTTCTTCATAATGCCCTTCTCCGACACGCTGTCAGTGGTTATCTGCTATTAAAAAATCTGTTGTCAGATGCCCCTGCCGGTTGTACCGGCAACGAATTATACGGTAAGTTATATAAATATCCTGCAGGCCGGATCAGCATTCATATTATAATAAAAGGCCAGTATCATCAATATGTATACCTTTAATTTTAACCGATAATTTTAATCGATTTAACTGCTTTACATACTTACTGACAGCCTGCGACTGAACATCTTCACCTTAGACTCAGCTCAGCTTAGTTCAATTTAGTTCAATTTGAATCAGTTTAGCCCAGTTTAGCTTAGTTTAGCTTAGCTTAGTTTAGTTTAGAATTAGAGTTATACGTTAGACGTTAGACATGGGGCAAAAAATTGACATGTCCCCGCCCCGGTGATAATATGTTGTTGTATCAGGAAAAAGCCTGGTGCGATATAAATCACATATGTTTTTTGATAATAAAATATTGCAAACCGTAGAGGCGCATCTTCTATAATTAAGACGGCAAGGGAGGCGGATCCCCATGACCTGTCCCCAAAGGAGAAGATGCCGAAGGCAGTTGATATTTCGCCTGCAGCTGCCTGGTTAGACGAGTGAAAAACTTTTTAACTGTCATCTGTTCATATGGATGAAGCGCTAAGGTTGCCAGATAGTATATACTGATAAAGCTTTCGCATCAAAGCATGATAATATCGTTGCATGTAAGCCGAAGCTTAACATCACGATTGAAACTGCCTGCAACCCGGCAGTTTTTTTGATAATGAAAATTAAATGTCATCAATATTGATATTGATCAGGAAAGGATTCTGAGATGAGAAGAAGAGGACCGGTTTTTACAGGCGCAGCCACCGCTGTTGTGACACCTTTTAATGAAAATGGAGTTGATTTTGACAAACTTGAAGAGCTGATAGAGTTTCAAATAAAATCCGGCATCGACGCTATTGTAATATGCGGCACAACAGGCGAGGCTTCTACGATGCCTGACGACGAGCATAAATCAGTGATCAGGTTTGCCGTTGAAAAAATCAAAAACCGCGTTCCTGTCATTGCCGGCACAGGCAGCAATGATACCCGCCACGCCATAAGCCTGAGTCAATATGCCGAAGAGGTTGGTTCAGATGCGATCCTGTCTGTTACTCCTTATTACAATAAGACTACCCAGAAGGGACTATATTCCCATTTTAAAGCTATTGCCGAAAGCATCGGAATCCCCGTGATAATTTACAATGTTCCATCCAGGACAAACCTCAACATCAACCCTGAGACACTTGAAGCACTTTCTCAGATCCCCAACATAAATGGAATAAAAGAATGTAATTTCAACCAGGTCTGTGAAGTGATCAACGCATGCGAAGGTAAGGATTTCACTGTTTATTCAGGTGAAGACGGGCTTGCTGTGCCGATGCTCAGCCTGGGCGGTAAAGGCGTGATCTCCGTTATGAGCAACATTATCCCGGCGGACACTCACAAAATGATGTCAGATTATCTTTCCGGCAACATTGAAAGCGCAAGAAAGCTACAGCTTGCCGTGACTTCCCTGATCAAAGCGCTTTTTATTGAAGTCAATCCCATACCCGTAAAAGCTGCCATGAATCTGATGGGTATGAATGTGGGACAATGCCGTATGCCGCTGGTGGATATGTCGCCGCAAAACTTTGAGGTGCTCAGGAAAGCCATGATTGATTATGGTCTGCCTGTCTGAGGCCGTAAGCATTTCGCGAAATATTCAATGATCTGCGATATTACAGGAGGCATGAAAAGATGGCGGTAAAGATTATCCTTAACGGGTGCTGCGGCAGGATGGGACAGGCAATAACGAGGCTGTCTGAGGGAAGAGCAGATGTTGAAATCATAGCTGGCATCGACATCTGTGATAACGGCAAATGTCCCTATAAAGTATATACTTCTGCTGCCGCTGCGTTTGAGAACACTGAAAAAGCAGATGTCCTTCTGGATTTTTCAAATCCCGGAGCACTTGATGCCCTGGCCGGACAGGCCGCCTCTTCAGGATTGCCTCTGGTTGTGGCCACAACAGGTCTTTCTGATAAGCAAAAAGTGCTTTTGAGAACGATATCATCTCAAATACCCGTTTTCTTTTCAGCGAATATGTCGCTTGGTATAAATCTGCTGATATCGCTTCTTAGAAAGGCCACCCCTGTTTTGAAAGACAGTTTTGATATAGAGATCATCGAAAAGCACCATAACCGGAAGATCGACGCTCCCAGCGGTACAGCTCTGGCAATAGCAGACGCGGTCAAAGATTCATCCGGCTGCGAACTCGAATATATTTATGAAAGGCAATCAAAACGTGCCGCAAGATCATGTTCCGAAATAGGCATACACTCCATAAGAGGCGGGACCATAGCAGGCGAGCATACAGTCATATTTGCCGGGAATGATGAAACACTTGAAATCACACACCGAGCCTCATCCAGGGATATTTTTGCAGAGGGTGCACTTAAGGCTGCGGTTTTCATGGCAGGAAAAGCTCCCGGCTTTTACGGTATGGAAGACCTTATTAAAACAGGATGAAGCCCGTTTAAACAAAATATTGTGGTAACAGCTATCAGGATTCTCTGTTTTTCTCACCTGTCCCCTGTTTTTCCTCATAACCATCGCTGATATATTTTTTGAGGCTGGGGAACACAAAAAAGTTGATGGTAAACCCGATGAGCCCAAAGTTTACAAATAAGAAAAATATGGGCGCTGCCATCGGACTTATCATCATCGTAACAAACATCACAAGCACCGAAAAAATCAAAATCCCGAGATTTGGCAAAAATCTGATAATTGCAAATATCAGTGCATTTTTATATATCTGAAATATTGAAAGTTTGAATGTTATCAGCATCGGATAAATGTACATATGCATCATCAGGAACAGTATGAATGCGGCTATCATGAATGAATTTGCAACAAGGTAAAAGGCACTCTGGTCTTTCATGGATCCATATATGACGATGTCCACGGCAAAAACAGCCATTATCAGTATGTCGATAAGTGAAATGACCAGGCTCTGCCGGAAATTCCTTTTTGCCGCGTCCTTGAAATCTCCCCAGATGAATGCATGCTCCTCGCGCGAGTAATTTCTCATCACATATGTAAATCCTGCCTGCGCAGGTCCTGCGGTAATTACCGGTATGCATAAAATCAATGCCATAAAGGCTATTTTAATAACAGAATTGTAAGTGGGATCACCGACGTCTATTTTCTGAAGCATCCAGACGGAAATGAAATACGCGACAGCTATGGCAGGCAGATTAAATGCGACAAAAAGCAGATTCGATCTTACAATATTCCAGAATTTACGAACAAATACTTCAAAGAAAAGCAGGAACCTGTTTTTGGGCGGAGCATCCTTGTCGACACCCGGGCCGTCTTTGTTGTAATTAAACATCCCGAAAAAGCCCATTTCCCCTCCATGCCGTTATGATCGGCAGTTCCCCCGGTTCTGCCTCAAGG
>JAQUNY010000021.1 GCA_028717405.1 Eubacteriales bacterium | reverse complement strand
GCGCGCATTGCTGAAGAAAATTCATATTTAAGCATTATTTCTAATATTGCATTAGCTGCAAGCATATCCTTTTGAGCTTCTTTGATTTTTCCGCTCCAGAATTTATTTATACACCTTATGCATAAATCTGGGATTACATTATAACTGCCGCCGATAACACCATCAGCACCCGATATAAGTCCTGATAACAACTTTTCATCCCGGCCGGAATAAACCAGGAAAGATTTACCTAAATGCTCTTTAATTCTGCCTAACATATAGTGGTCAGAGCCTGTAAACTTAACCCCTTTAATATTCTCTATAAGTGCCAATTTTTGGAACATTTCAACGGACGGTTCATAATTTGACGTTTGCGCATATACCAGAAACGGCAAATCTGATGCTGCCGCGATTTCATCATAATAATCATACATCTGTTTTGGCGTTAATTTATAATAATAAGACGGTACTGCTGAAACCCCTGTACATCCACACTTAGCTGCATGCCTTGCCATCTTTGCAGATATTTTGCTGGAAACAGAAGCAATATGTGCAACAACAGGAACTCTTCCATCTACCAATTCAACAATAGACTCTACAACCTTCATCCTTTCATTACTTTCCATAAACGGGCCATGACCATTACTTCCGGTTAAGTATAAACCCCCTATTCCCTGTACAATCACCCAGTCTAACATCTGTTTCGCGCAATTCCTGTCATACTCGCCTTTTTTATCAAATGGTGTCATAAGAGCCGGTATAACTCCGGTAAAACTATTCAAAGTGGTCTTCATTGTTTAGTTATCCTTTATTTGTATAAGTCTTTTTTGCCTATTTTTTTCATCATCAGAAACATTTGTGTTAAATCCCATCCTCCGCGTTTGCTGAATTCATAATATGTAAGTAATATTTCATTTTCAGTGAAATATGCCATTGGATAACCATAGCTTCTCATAGGATCATTAGCAACATCTGTAATGTTCTCCCATTCTACAGAATCTTTTGAGTATGCTATACAAATAGGGCATCTTGGAAGCTGGTGTATCGTTGAAGGAAACGTATTGTCCCACACAACGACATAATATCCGTTATATGGATCTCTTGTAAATGTGAAAGGAGCACAAGGAGAGCGCAATGCAGTTGCCTTCTCTCTTCCCCAGGTCAGACCCTTATCTTGAGAAATCGATTCATACAAGTATCCCATGGTTGTTCTCATTAACATTTTTAATGTCCCATCATCATTCTCTACGACCATAGGTTCTGCCAAATGCTCATCAATTGTAGTTGTCCCCTTTACATAATCCGATTCATTCCATGACAAGCCTTCGTCATCTGAATAAAAACAGCCACACCAGCCACATGTTTCCAGCCCTTTAGTAACATAATCATCAGGAACATAAGCAACAGGAACAATAATTCTGCCGTTTTTTAATTTAACAATTCTTGCATTCATGAGATAATAGCATCCTGTATTTCTATTTATTCTTACAGGATTATCGAAAGTTCTACCATCATCAACAGAAAACACCCCCTCAAAATCAGCACCACCAATTTTCCTGATATTTTCATCAGGAGATTGTTTTTTAATTGTCATCATAATGCTTCCATCATTTAATCGTAGTAAATTACTGTTACAAGTAAATTTTCCTAATGGAACAATCCATTCTTCAATAAAGGTTTCTCCCAGATCATAACTCTTTTTAAATACTTTACCATCATTAGTTGAATACATTAATAAAAGTCCATTGTCCAAAGCAGGAATAATTATTCCTGCTGTAGCTCCGGCATTACTTACTCTTTTTGCCTCCATAAGAAAACACCATTAACCTTTCTGCTTAAATAATAATCTTTCACTTAAAATGTACATTGCGCCATCCGTTTTATATCAATCAAAAAAATCACATGGACTACACAGCATAAACTTATAATATTTATAATCTTTGAACAACCTTGTCATTAATCGTGTTAAAGGTATTTATGATTAGATTAATGGTATGAATTTTTATTTTACTTTCGGCAAACAAAGCAAATGAGCAGGTTCCGGATGAGTCTTTCCGTTTATTGCCCGATGTGATATATTCATATTTGAGAGTTGCTCCATATGATAATATTATTGCTCGTCAAATTAATCATAATATTAACAGGAGTGAAATGGATGAATATTAATAATGATTTCAAAGAAAATTTAAGCAGGTATCTAAGTGTACATAGTAAGATCGGTAATCTGAGTGTTAATATAATATTAGAAGACAATTTTATAAAAAATACTATTAATAAAACTTCTTATATAATCCATAATCATATGCTTTATGAAATCTATATAGTATTAAATGGATGTCTGACTTTAGAGTGCAACAATATGATCCACTCGATTGAAACGAATCACTTATGTATCTTGCCATCACAGGCTTACCACAGAGTTATTAATACTTCTTCTGATTTGGTTCGTTCCATAATTCGATTTCGCTATTCTTGTATAAATAATGACTTAGATGATTCGATATATACAATGGCTAATAATTGTTTTGACATAACATCCATTAAAATTATTGAATTATCTGACATAATAATGGATACAGTGAAATATTTAAAAAATTTGTATATGGTATATACTGGTAATAATAAATCATATCAATTTAACAGCTTGGATTATTATAGTTTTAAATCATATTTTCAACTTTTCTTTATAGAATTAATAAATCTTCTGTCCGCTAATATTAATATTAATACAACAGAAATGTTAAATACAGATATTCAAAGCAAGCAGAGCATCTTCATCGACAATTATTTTTTTTATAATCATCAGTATAATATGACATTATGCGATCTGGCGAACAAGCTGAATTACAGCGTTGCTCAAACCAACCGGATTTTAAATAATTTGTATGGTTTATCATTTAAACAAAAATTGATTGAAACCAGGATGAAAAAATCAAAATATTATCTGCAATATACTAACTACAGTATTGATGATATCGCTTTCATTGTCGGGTATAAAAGCAGAAACAGCTTTGAAGCTGTATTTATAAATTATTTTGGTATTACACCGGCTGCATTTAAAAGCAGCTTGAGCTGTAAAATCAGCTTGCCCCCGGCATAAATTGCTGCTAAACTTTTGTGTCACAGCTTCTTCAGCTTCGCATATGCGGTCATCATGCGTCTGATTCCCACCCCTTCAAATTCCACCTCGACTATTGAGTCTTTTCCTGAACCTGTGAGCTTCAGGATTTTCCCTTTCCCGAACTTGACATGCTCCACTCCGGCACCGGCTTTCATATCTCCCGGTGCCAGCATGCCGGGATCTGCAGTAGCGGCAAATCCCTTCTTCAAAAAATCTTCGGCACTCCTTGCCCATATAAAGTCCTGATCCGCCTGCTGCGTTATCTGCCTGCCATTCCCGCCGGCTGAGCTGTTATACAAAAGCTTTTCGGGTATTTCTCCGATAAATCTTGAAGGCCTGTTAAGCGTAGTGTTTCCAAACAACATCCTCTGCCGTGCATTGGTGATATACAGTTTCTCCATCGCACGTGTCATTCCGACATAGCAGAGCCTTCTCTCCTCCTCGAGCAGCGGTTCCTCCGCGGCAGACCTGTATCCAGGAAAAACGCCCTCTTCTGCCCCGACAATAAAAACCGTCGGGAATTCGAGACCTTTAGCACTGTGCAATGTCATGAGCGCAGTATATTCAGGAACTTCCTCCATATCATCTATATCCGCAACAAGCGAAACTCCAGCTAAAAACTCTTCCAGGCTGTCCGGCCTTCCTTCAGCCGCCGCCACCGCTTCAAATTCTCTGGCTGCCGAAAGCAACTCGTTTATGTTTTCGAGCCTTGTCTTCGCTTCAGTGGTTTCTTCCTTCTCCAGCTCCTTCCTTAATCCGGTACCTTCGAGGATCATCTCCGTAATATCGAATATCCCTGCAGAAGCCGCTTTTTCAGCCAATTTGAAAATCATTTCTGTAAAAGACGACAGTGCTGCCCTGTATCTTTTAAGTCCCTCGAAAGCGGAAGCAGTTGCAGCGGCGTCAAAAAGGCTGCAGCCGTTGTCACGGGCAGCGGCGGACAGGGCTTCCATGGCAGCATTCCCTATCCCGCGTCTGGGAGTATTTATCACACGCATAAAGCTTATGTTATCAGATGTATTCTGTACCAGCCTCATATAGGCAAGTACATCTTTTATTTCTTTCCTGTCATAAAATCTAAGGCCGCCGAATATTTTATATGGTATCCCTTCTCTGATAAACGCCTCCTCAAGTACACGCGACATGGCATTCATCCTGTAAAGCACTGCGTGATCCGAATATTTCGATTTTCCGGAACCGACTGATTTCCTGATGCATGCCGCGACAAAAGCCGCTTCTTCATGTTCAGTTGACGCCTCATAGCGTTGAACAGGCTCTCCTTTCACATTCTCAGTCCAGAGACGCTTTGCTTTTCTGCCGCTGTTATTTCCTATGACACTGTTTGCAGCTTCAAGTATATTGCTTGTAGAACGGTAATTCTGCTCCAGTTTTATAACGCCGCAGTTGCGGAATTCCTTCTCAAAATCAAGGATATTACCGATATTCGCGCCTCTCCATGAAAATATCGACTGATCGTCGTCTCCGACGACACAAAGATTGGAATGCGTGCCCGTAAGCATTGATACAAGCTTGTACTGGGCAAGATTGGTATCCTGATATTCATCTACAAGGATATAGCTGAATTTGTCCCTGTAAAATGACAACACAGGCGGATTTTTACTCAGCAGCTCTATCGTCTTCAGAATAATGTCGTCGAAATCGAGCGCATTGCTCTCTCTCAGCTTCTTCTGGTAGAGGATGTATATATCTGCGATCTGCTTCATTCGAAAATCCTGGCCGCAGGCTGCTGAATATTCTTCAGGCCCGGTCATGTCGTCCTTTGCCCTGCCGATGTAGTCCAGAACTGTCCGCGGCGGCAGGAGTTTCTCGTCAAAGGAAAGCTCTTTTATGCATTCCTTAACAAGGGTTTGCTGGTCCTGGCGGTCAAATATGACGAAGTTCCTTTTATAACCGGTTTTTTCTATGTCCCGCCTGAGGATCCTCACACACATCGAATGGAAAGTGCCCACCCACATTTCATCGGCCTGACGGCCAAGCATGTCGTTTATCCTTGATTTCATCTCACCTGCCGCTTTGTTTGTGAATGTTATGGCGAGGATCGACCCGGGAGAAACGCCTTTTTCTTCTACCAGGTAAACTACACGGTGAGTAAGGACCCTTGTCTTGCCGCTCCCTGCCCCTGCAAGTATAAGAAGCGGTCCTTCTCCGTAAAGGACCGCTTTTCTTTGTTCATCGTTCAGTTCACTATAATCAAACCGCATCCACACTTCTCCTTTAAGTCTCCCGATTTAATGTCCCGATTTTTATGTCCGGATTCGGCCGGATTTATAATACCTTTTTATCTGATCCTGTCAGGTCACGCTCTGACCCCGTCAATTCACGCTTCGGGTTCAATGAGACCGTATCCGCCGTTTTTCCTTCTATAAACCACGTTGGTCCTGCTGTTTCCGGAATTTATAAACACATAAAACTCATGACCCACAAGATTCATCTGAAGTATAGCTTCCTCAACCGGCATTGGCTTGATTTCGAACCGCTTGATCTTAATTATGTTGAATTCCTTCTCTTCTTCTATGTTCTGTCCGGCCATTGTTTCTTCTGACCTGAAAGCGCCTTCTCTAAGACGTTTTTCCAGTCTGGTCCTGTTTCTGCGGATCTGCCTTTCCACGACATCTACTACCTTGTCTATAGATGAATACATGTCGCCATTTTCTTCCTCCGCTCTGATTATTACTCCGTTGAAAGGTATTGTGACTTCTACCCGATGCCTGTTCTTTTGGATATTCAGTGTTACCGCAGCTTCTGTATCCTGGTTGAAGAACTTCTCAAGCTTGCCCATTTTTTTATATATCCGCTCTTTAAGTCCTTCGGTAACATCAAAATTCCTTGCTGTAATTATGTATTTCATAAAACCACTTCTCCTTTCACCGATGTGATTTACTTCGGGCTTTGTTACTCCTGATTTAAGTATATATTTTTTACCTCATACAGGCAAATCATATTTAGTAGAAGTTAGTAGAATTTCGTTATGGTAATCAGCAATTCACAAAAATTTGTTGTGTAAATAATGCCGCAATTTTGATAATATCATTTTGGATCCCATATTTGAATACAAAGCCCAAGTGCTTGTCGTTCAAGGCTTATAGGCATGTATTACACTTGTCCACAGTTAAAGGAACACATAATCCACACGCCTGATAAATAAGCTTCAGAAGCCTGTGGATTATGTGTATATCTTTGTTAATAACTAATATCAGAGGCTTTGATGGCTGTGGATAAAGATACGTAAATAATCCTGCGGAAAACCTTAAATCGGTTCATATCCGCAGGACTATTTTTAGTCACATATTAAATTGTTCAGGCTAAGCTCGTTGCTGTGCCTTCTTTTACTGAGCAGCCGGTTGCAGACATGTGCCTGAACCTCTCATGAGGGCTTTTCCCCCGGCTCCGCCGCCACGGTTTCCAAGACCGCCGCCTGTACCAGCTTTGGTTCCCTGCCCGGTCGCTGATCCGCTGCCGCCGCCGAAACGCATTGCGGCTCCGGAAATGCCTGCCAGACAGCCTTCTTCTCCATCTTCTCTGCCTGCGGCTGCACGGGTCCCATCACAATCAGCAATGTTCTCCTGCATTTTTGCATAAACTGTGTCAGCCTGCTCCCTGGTGATCACGCCTTCGCTGACCTTTTCCTCCAGGACCTCTTTCCTGTTCTCGAGCATTGCCGCTTTGAATTCCTCTGCTTTTCCTGCTTCTCTGGCGATTGCCCCATAGGTTTTCCCTGCGGCTCTCTCCTGCGCGACCTGCTCTGCGGATCTGCCTGTCAGCTCTGCAGCTATCTCTGCCGGCGACGCCGCCATTGCTGCTCCTGCCACTCCGATGATGCTCACCGCCGCGATAACAGCGGCCAATCTTTTCATACTTTTCATTCTTTTCATATTACTCATCTCCCTTTCTATTTTGTTTGATCGCATTTTTTGTTTCCTGTGTTTTGCGACCCGTTTGCTGTTCTCTATGCTTTCAGTATAATGGGGAGTTGTGATAGAAATATGATAGAACTCTGAAAGAAGACTGAAAGAAAACTGAAAGGCAGATGAAAGGCAGGCATAATCATACTCTTTTCAGAATAAACCAGAATTCAGCCCCTTTTCCCGCAGAGCTGTTGACACCATATTGAGCCTTATGGGCATCAAAAAGCTCTTTAACAATTGCAAGGCCCAATCCTGCACCTGTAGCTCCCGTCTTGCCATCAGAGTATGTCAAGCCTTTAAGGCCGCCGGAAAAGCTGCTTTCAAGACCGGTTTTTTTGTGAATTTTATAATACCTGTCCCATATATATGGTATTTCTTCTGCGGCGATCCCCGCGCCGCTGTCTGATACAGAAAACCTGATCCTGTCACCCGTTATTTCAGCCCTGACCAAAATCCTGCCGTTATGGGGTGTATGGTCAAAAGCATTATTAATAAGGTTATAAAGTATCTGCTCGAGCCTTGGCTCGTCAGCTTCTGCTTTTACCGCATGATCCCTGTTTTCATAAGGGCTGATTTCTGTTTCCATAATTATTCCTGTTTTTTCACTTAACACCGAATAACGTTCCCTCAGTTTCAGGAAAAGTTCCTGCACATCAACGGCTTTCTTATCGAGTTTGAAGTATCCTGACTGTATCTGCGAAAGGTTGAGTATATCGTCTACTATCCCGCTTAGCCTCTCTGTTTCCTCCACAATTATTTCAAGTTGTTTTGTCCTTTTTTCAAGGTCCTCACCGGTAACATCCCTGATTGTTTCAGCATATCCCCTGATAAGGCTGAGTGGAGTCCTGAGTTCATGTGAGACATTCGCTATCAGATCCCTGCGCAGCTTCTCGATTTTCTGCAGCTGTTCTCCAAGGTTGTTTAACGATGCGGCGAGAGTACCTACCTCATCTTTCCCCGCCAACTCTTCATCTATTCTGGCGGAATAGTCGCCTGAAGCCATTCTTTCTGATACTTTTTTTATTTCGATCAGAGGTCTTGTAAAGCTTCTCGAGATAATAAATGAAATCAATACAGATACAACGATCAGGATTACAATTATATAAAGCAGCTGAATTTTTAATATCGATATGGTCTCATCGACCGCAGTTATTGCAAAGCCTGCGATAAGCGCTCCATTCAATGATCCGCCTTCATCCTTGACCTGGGCTCCGACAACCATGTATCTTGTTCCGAATCTGGGATGTGCGATCTGTATCCTGAAGCTCTCGCCGTCTCTCAGGAGCTTGTTTAATTCGTTTCGCACCCCGCTCTGCATCATTGGCATCTGGGCAGGCGCTACCGCGGAGGATGTTTCGTAGACAAGCACTCCCCTCGCATCATATAACGCAAGGCTAAGCCCTTTATTGTATGCCAGCGCGTCCAAATTCTCTGCATAGCTTTCCCTGTCTGCAAGGTCGATCGATGCCGCCGCTTTTTCTGTGTCTCCCATGACTCCGGATATCCTTATGTTCATGTAAAAGCTCCCAAGGAAGACTATCTGAAAGAACCACAAAAGCACGATAACAATTAAAGCTTGTGTCATCATTCCCATCCACAATTTCAGGCGTATACTCTTCATCAGGGATTTCCTCTCTGCTTATCAGCCGGAATAATCCGATTATCTTCTGTCGCCGGGTTCAAACTTATAACCTGTCCCCCAAACCGTGACAATAAATTTTCTGTAAGAGCCTATACTTTCTCGAAGCATTTTGATATGAGTGTCTACAGTCCTGTCGTCACCGCCAAATTCGTATCCCCACACTAAATTAAGCAGTTGTTCTCTCGAAAATACGCGGTTGCGGTTTTTGGCGAAAAAGCTGAGCAGCTCATATTCCTTCGGTGTGAGGCTGACCAGTTCACCATCCACAAGAACATTCCTGGAATCAAATTCAATCCTGAGCCCTTCAAAACTGATCCCCTCAAAACCGGCAGGCTCTTGTTCATCATTCTCTTCCCTAACACCAGTGCCTGATGTTCCTGCGCTTTCCCGCCGGTCTGCGTCAGATGTTCCGGGTAAGGCAGCTTCGGCACTTCTTCTGATGATTGCCTTGCTTCTTGCCAGGAGTTCTTTGGGGCTGAAGGGTTTTACGATATAGTCATCAGCTCCGAGATCAAAGCCAAAAAGCTTGTCATATTCTTCTCCTCTTGCCGTCAGCATGATCACAGGGACCCGGGACGACCTTCTTATTTCTCTGCACACCGTCCATCCATCGACTTCAGGCATCATAACGTCAAGGATCACCAGGGAATAATTTCTTTCGGCAAAAAGCTTCAGCGCTTCTCTGCCGTTTGCAGCCTCATCCAGTATAAAGCCTTCCGGGCTGAAATAGTCCCCCAGCATTTCTCTGATGCGCTTATCGTCATCAGCCAGCAATATCCTCGTTTCCTCAACCGCTGACGCTGATACCTGCGCCGGGGCCGGGGCTGAGGCTGAGGCCTGCACCTGCTCCGGAGCTTGCGCCGGGGCCGGGGCTGAGGCTGAGGCTTGCGCCTGCGCCTGCACCGGAGCCTGCGCCAGGGCCGGGGCCGGGGCCGATACTGGCAGCGCCGCCTTATCAGCCGCGCCCGTTATGTTTGTCCTTTCATTATTTATCGCCATATTTTCACCTCCGGTCATTTTATCCAGGCAGCTGTCCTGCATATTATATACCCATATTGCCTGCAGTCCTGATACAGATTTGTCATTTTGCTGACTAAATTGTTATTTGCCCCGATACAGAAGAAAATATTGAGCCATCCTTACTTTGTCCATTATATTCAGGTCATTGCTCTCATCCGGCGTTCCGCCTCCTGCTTCCCTTCCGGTGGCATCAGATATCCTGCTCATAAAATCCGATTCGAATTTCCCTTTCCAGCCTGCAAGTCCCAAAAACGGAACCTTATCTGCAGCTTCCAGCATAAGTGCCTGGAAAGAATCAAGAGGCAGTCCATATTCCCTGAACAGGATGTGCTGGAGATACGGAGCACTGACCATCCCAAGAGACCCATTCCTGTCGGTGAAATTATCCCATATAATAAAGGGGGTCTTATGAAGCTTTAATATGTCTTCCTGCGAATTGTCTGTAAGGGGATATGGATCATCGATCAGCCCTCCCTTCCATAAAAGCGAAAAGCCTTTTCCGAGAGCCGGGATATGGTCTCCGAAGAAGATGATAATGACCTTGCGCGATGAGTCTGAATATTTCGCGGCAAGATCACCCAGGAGCTTATCCGTGTCGCCAACCCCCTTCAAATAGCCCTGCAGGATATCTTCCTCTTCTTCCGAAAGCAAAGCTGCCTTTTCTGTGTATGAATTGCCTGCGGACCTGTCTTCATCGCCTCCATAATTGCTCAGCTTGTAATCGAAATGATTCTGCATGGTGATCGAGAAGGAAAAATAGGGTTTGTCCGGAGCCTTGAAAATATGTGCTTCATGCAGCTCCAGGATTTTTTCATATACCGCCGAATCAGGTATGTATTTCCCCTTATATCCCTCGGGAACAGCAAATCCATCCGTGACAAAGGTTTGAAATCCCATCTTTTTGAATGCCCTGTCCCTGTTGAGGTAAAACCTGTGATACGGATGTATGGCCTCTGCGTAATAGCCAAATCCGGCCAGTCTCAACGGCATTGCAGTAACCCCGGGAGTTCTTCTGTTTAACACATCATAGTAAATACCAAGGTCAGGCTGCAGGAAAGACGTGCTGAAGCCGCTTAAAACTTCGAATTCAACATTCGTGGTATTCGCTCCGAGAGAATTTACGATCAGTTCTCCATAAAGAGATTCCTTCATGAGGCGGCGCAGGTTTGGCACAGGATCATCATGGAAGTCAAAATCCGTTAACAAAAGGGGATCCCAAAAAGCTTCTCCGAGGACCATAATTATGTCAGGATACATATCAATGCATCCGATTTTCGGTTCCTCAAAATGACTGCGATATGATTCGTCAATTTGGCTGCCTTCCGGTTCATCAGTCTGACTGTTCTGTGCCGCAGTCAGGATGTCTGCTGCTATGTCGTCCGAATAACCTTCAGGTTCAGTCATCTGAGGCGAAAACGCATATGACATAAATGCCCCTGTAAAGCCGCATTTGTGATATCGCTCCAGCGCGTCCATCGTGTAAATCCCCGAAGGTTCAGAATTATGCCCTGAAATATGAAGTGACACCGCACCGGCAGTCAATACAAGCGCCGCAGCCGTCGAGGCAGCTGCCCTTTGCCTTACGCTGTAACCGCTTCCGCTTTTCCCTGCGATGAAAAACAGAAATACAATTATAAGGATCGCAGGTATAGCTGCGGCAATAAATACCGCCGCCAGTATCCCCGATTCTGATATGGCAACAAAAAGCTCCCTGAGCATAACCATATTCCATGGCATAAAGGGTATTTCCCTGATTGCCATCTTGCTCCGGCTCACAACCACACATATAAAAGGTGGAAGTGAAAATATAAGAAAAGCTGCAAACAGGTTGTTCGTGACCCCAAGGGAAAGAATATACGCAGCCATTAAAAAAATGTATGACGAAACCGCCCACAAAGGTTCGCCGCACATCCAGCAAAAGGCTCCATATAAGCTGCCCCTGTGTATGGCCTCGGTCATTATAAGGATGCAGGCCGGAAGCAGAAGGGCTGAAGCGGCTGTAAGGAACCTGTTTTTTCTTTCTATGACGGATTTAGCCGACATAATAGCTTTAAATATTTTCATAGCTCTTATATAAAATAGCATTTATAAAAACAGCATTTATAAAAACAACATTTTTTAATACCTGTCTCACAATACTCATGGTATTATGTTTATAAGCAGACTGCAAGTATTGTGTATTCTTAAGTATGTTTCGTATTTGAAGTATGTACCGTTTCCCAGGTATATACTGTGTCTGAAATATTGCGGCAGGCATTCTCCCCGGAACAGCTGCCTGGTTTAAAAAAAACACAGTCCGGGACTGCTGCAGCAAATATAACAGGAGAAGTGAAAAATGCCAAGGAAAGACGCCGAACTTATAAAAAATGTAGACAGCTCTAAAAAATTTTATACCTTTCTTATGCCAAAGAGAACATCCTCGGCATGCTGGATACAGCTTACAGCCGATGCGCGCGGGCTTAATGACTTCATAAACGGGAAAAAAGCAGGTGGCGAAAGGTGCACGGTTTTTCAAATCGTTATCGCTGCCCTTATAAGGACGGCTTCCCGATATCCCCATCTCAACAGGTTCATATACGGCCACAAAATATATCGCAGAAAGGAATACTCAATATCCTTTGCCGTCAGTCACAATGAAACGACGATATTCAGAAAAATCAGGCTGGACCCGGGCGCGACCTTCCCCGAAGTAAGAGACCAGGTCAACACAATAGTGGAAACCGCGCGTAAAGAGCCCCATGACAGTCTTGACAATTCGATGAACACACTCATGAAACTGCCTGTCTTCCTGACATCGTTCATTCTGCGCATGTATCCTGTGATGGCTGACAAAGGACTGTTCCCGCAAAAATATGTTGACGAAGATGTCCTTTATGCATCAGCTGTTGTTTCCAATCTTGGCACTTATGGCATAAGTGCTCCATATCATCACTTATATGATTGGGGCAGCGCATCGGTTTTTCTCACAATAGGGGCTATAGAGAATAAGCCTTTTGCGATGGATGACGGCAGTGTCAGGGCAATACCTGCGATAACCTTCGGTTTTACTGTTGACGAAAGGATCTGTGACGGGAAGGAATTAGCCGACGCATTGAATTACTTCAGGGAAAATATAGAAAATCCCGGTGCGCTTATGTCTCCACCGGCCGAAATAATGAAATGAAAACTGAGTCAGCATTTCATGACATGAGAGCTGCCGGTAAAAAAGCCGGCGCTGAATACACAGGATACTCTGAATGCATTAAAGATCGCAGTAAAGATTGCAGTAAAGATTGCAGTAAAGATTGCAATAGACTTGCAGAATATTCAATTGATCCTGAAATGACACTATACGGGGCAATCAGTCACATTTCAGTGCTTTTTCCGGAGAGGAACGCCCTTGAATTTACAGGCCGCCTGACCACATACAGGGAATTGATCAAAAATACTGACTCAATATCCGATTCCTTAACCGGGCTGGGGATTGCCGCAGGAGATCGGGTAGCGTTATGCCTTCCAAATTGTCCGTTCCTTGTTGAAGCTGTCTTTGCTCTTAACCGGATCGGAGCCGCAGCCGTGATGCAAAACCCTCTTGCCTCTCCGGCTGAGCTTTCAGAGCAGCTGTCAGCCACCGGATGCAAGGGTTTGCTGATTTTTGACCTTTTTCTGAGAAAAATTAATTTCCCCGCTGTTGAAAAACTTGATTTCATTATTTATGCAAGCCCTGCACCGGAAATGAACCGGCTCAAAGCCGCCGCCTATATTGCGGCAACCGCCTCCCGTTCTGTAAGAACTTCAGTATATATAAAGCATTTGAAAACACGCTTGCGCCAGATGAAATTTACCAGGCCTCAAATCATTTCGCATAGCGATTTTTTATCTGAATACAAAAACAAGGATGCCGGTGCCGATATTACTCCGGCAACTGATGCCGGTGCCGATGCCCTGATATTCTTCAGCGGCGGCACTTCCGGGATACCGAAACCAGTCAGGCATTCATCATATACATTAAACCTGTCAGCCGTTCAGTGCCTCGAAACCGAGCCTCCCGTTGAAGCAGGAACATCAATGCTCACTGTTTTGCCTGTGTTCCACATTTTCGGATTTGTTGTCGCCCTCCACCTCGCGCTTATAACAGGTTCCCTCTCGATACTTATTCCCCGTTTTGGCCTTGAAAGCACCGCCCGGTTGATTATTAAACGAAAGCCGACATATATGGCCGGTGTCCCGTTGATATATGAAGCGCTGCTGGCAAGCAGGAGCATCAGGAAGGCCGCGGAAAGTGGCAGGCTTAACTTCAGCCGGTTCCGGATCGGCTTTTGCGGCGGTGAAACGTTAGACGAAATCTCTCTGCGTCAATTCAACGACCTTATAAGCTCAAATGGCGGCACAGGACATGTACTTAATGGATACGGGCTAACTGAATGCTGCCCTGTCACAGTTATGCCACGTGACGGTTCCGGTCCGGAGGGCAGCATCGGTCGCGCAATGCCAGGTATAAAAATCCGCATTTCGTCCCCATGCGGCTCCGGCTGTGAGCCCAATCAGCTTCAGCCTTTTGAAACGGGCGAAATATGTGTATCTGCAAATTCAATGATGTCAGGTTACCTTGAAGAGGCTCACGGGCACAACGCTTTCAAAAGCGCCGGCGGATGGCTCAGGACAGGCGATGCCGGCTGGCTTGATGAAGAAGGCTTCCTGTTTTTCAGCCACAGGCTCCGCCGGATTATAAAAGTATCAGGATATACTGTTTTCGCAGGTGATGTAGAGAAGGTCCTTATGTCTTGCAGATATGTAGAAAAAGCCTGTGTGGCTGCCCATGATGAAAGCCGCAAAGGTCAGAAGATAAAAGCTTATGTGGTGCTCCGACACGGAATAACCCAAAGAAAGGCAGACAATGAATTAAATGCAATCTGCCGCCGGGATCTTTCTCCATGGGCTGTACCTTCTGAAATCGAATACAGGGACGAATTGCCGGTTAACCACCTGGGCAAGGTATCATGGGGCCGCCTTACCTAAGACATTATCTTTATCAATATACTCCAGCTTGTCGGGAATCGTTCCCTTAAAGTGGAAGCCATCTTCATCAATTGTCAACGCTTCACAAGAAAACCCATCAATGCGCGCTATCATATTGTTCAGCGCCGTTCCCGCCTGCACCAGACCTGCCCCGGCCTGTGTCAGCGGGATGGGTATCTGCCCAATGCGGAGCTCTTCAGTATGCGCGTCGAATTTCTTATTGTTGACTCTTGTCAGTGAATATCTCCAGTATATCGGCTTGCCTTCAGCGTATTTCAGGAATTCTTCATAGGGCTTGATTTCGGGGAATATCTCAGCCAGTCCTGAAACGCCGGTTCCGATATATCCGGAAGCTTCCATCGTCCCGTCCGCCCTGAAGCCAAGTCTGGGATCTTCAATGAGGTTTTGACCTCTCATTACAGAATTTGCCATGGCTGTGGCTTCCTGCGAAGTAATTACCTCGTTGACAGCTACTGCGCCGGTGGATTTGAAATTGCCAAACAGAAGATCTTCCATGCTTGCACCTGTAGATCCTGAAGTACCAATGTCAGCCCTGGCCTTTTGCATATATGAGGCAAGATCCTGCTCTGTCCAGGTAACATCGACTTTCTTTGGCAAGGAAACCGCCGCATACAGGCCTCCTGCGATAACTGCCACAATCAGGACTAAAATCCCTATAAAAGCAAAAAAGCCTTTCATATTAACACCCCACGGCAAAAAGTTGATCCCTCCGCCAAAAACAAAGCTGATTTTCATTCACACTAAAACTCTGATTATAATTCACACTTCAACTGCACTATGTAAATTGTTTCAATCATAATACGCATCTAAATTATCATAAAAAAGACAGATTGTCCATATCGAATGCGGACCGGACCCTGACGGCAATAACCGGCAATTTTCAGTACAATCCGACTTAATAAAAGCGGCTGTTTAGAGCCATAATCAGTATAAAGCCGAAGCAGATTATGTTATAATTGTCATGCGGAAAATGCTTGA
>JAQUNY010000020.1 GCA_028717405.1 Eubacteriales bacterium | reverse complement strand
CTGATTGCTTTCTTTTCCGGTATCATCCGAAGGCATCTGCCTGAGGACTGCTTTTACATGACGGTCTTCCAGTTTAATGGATTTATATGTCCTGTCATACGCCAGTCTGATTTCCATTTTTGATACCTGTTCCATACCTGCCCGGCTGAGTCTACCTGACACTGTCAAGAGCGAGCTGAGCCCTTTCTCTGAAAGATTGAACAACTGAGACGACCGGCATGTATTCCCTGATGATACGCCTGATAATTTCGGTCTCAATGATTTCCCTGAATTCGTTATAATTTATATGGCTAAGCTGGTAAAGCTTTTTTATGGCAGAATAACAGGTTGTAAAATCATTGTTGTTATATACATATGTTTCTATTCTCTGTCTGAATATGTCGTCCATGCTGATATATTCAGTATTGTTTTCATTCCACAAATCCCAGATGTCGGCAAGGATCACAGCTGTCTGCTCAGGATTTTCAGCTGTTGTCGGAATCACCATAAAGGGACCGCCGGTAGTAGCAACTCTGTAATCCTGTGCATTCGGTCCCATGGGATAAAACGCGAGCCCGCAGTCCTGAGGGAAAACTGCAGTACTGTAGTAATTATATGATGAATATATTGCGGCTCTGCCGCTTGCAAAATACCCGTCGGCTGCAAACGACGGAGGCACAGCAACACGGTGTACATTATAAAGATCACTCGAAAATTGCAACGCCTGCAGAGCCGGGAGTGATGATAAATTATATTGCGGCTTTACATTTAAATCAGTTATGAAGTCGGTGTTATTGCTTATTACAAGCTTGCTTATAAAATCTACATAATCGCCGTCTATTCCCCACTGGTCTATCATACCGTCACCATCTGTATCTTTTGTAGTCCTGATTGCTACATACAGCATGTTCTCCCAGTTCCATCTCTTGTTCTGCTGTAATGTAAATATGTCTGGGAGACCCTCGTTAGCCAGCAGTTTTTTATTATATGTCAGAAGATAAAGCGCAACATTAATTGTAGACGTGTTCAGCCCGTAGTGTTTACCCTTCCAGACCGTTGGAAGCTGCCAGCTGTTGGCGTAAGGGCCGTTTTCAAAATCGATATGATCATCCATACAGACTATCATATTGTTGTCGACCCATCCGGGGAATGCATATGATCTGTTTGTGAAAAAAACATCCGAATAATTTATACCTGCGAGAAAGGCAGAGGGGAATTCCTTTTGTACCTGGCTGTACCTTCTGGACTCCCAGTTCATTCTAAAGTTGTATTTTTGTTCACATCGCTCTATTTCTCTTGAAACAAGACCGCTCAGATTGGATTCATCTTCAGTGAAATACCCTGAATATGTGATCATCGTAAATATCCGGCCTCTCAGATCTATTTTTATTGATGCATCCGGCGAATCAGGATCTTGTATATCAGTGTTGTTGTCACCTGTCTGAGAGTCGCCTGAGAGGTTATCAGGTGCCTCGTCTATATGTCCGTTGTCTTCGCCTTCATTTGTATTTGCTGAAGCACTGTCTGCGGCTGTGGCTGTAGCTGATGACAACGATTCTGTGTTCCTGGACGCTGAAGCGCCCGATGTAAAGCTTTTCAATGCTGACGGGGAAACCTTTTTTAAAGTGAAGGACGATTTGCCTGATGAAGCTGTCCGGCCTTCGTCTCCACTGAAGGAGCAGGATGAAACATACAGAGATAAAAGAATAGTCATTATCGCAAGGATCATGACCATACATGCTCTTATCTTCAATAATACGGTTTTATTACCGTATTTCAGCATATCAGCACTTCTCTTTCCTGTTGAAAAACAAAATATAAATCATAACAACAGCAAGATATACCCAGAGGAAAAGCTGCCACTGGTACCTTATAAAAATCAGGTTGATGAGCATTGCAGCAAATCCTGCAAGAAGTATCCGGGATATTATCCTTCTTGTCATTGTAATAACCGTCTTTCAATTTATTATCCAGTCTATTTTATATAATTTGGATAAAAAAATCAATTAACGTGGCCGGAGAACACTGCTAAATACTGAATTTAAAGGAATTATAAAGAATGATAAGGCTTCTCAATTCATTTCATCGCACAGGTATAATAAGAGTGTCGCCCTCGTAAATAAAACTGTCTTCAAGGCTGTTCAGCGACTTTATATCATAAACAAGTCTGCGTACATCTCCCCCCGCGCAGTAATCCTCCGCTATGCTCCATATAGTCTCGCCTTTTGCAACAGTTATGCTCACATGCTCCTTCTCCCTGAAGCCATAGGCTTTTCCGCAATATAAAGAAAAAGATAATATAAAAGCAGTAATTGCAAGGAATATAAAAAATCTTTTTTTATTTCTAAGCACCGGTTTTCTTCGCCGATCAGCAAAATTAGTGTATACGTTATTTCGATATAAAGCTTCTGTGGTCATTTTTTTCTACCCCCTTCGAATACTTACATGCCATAAAATTCTATAAAACGTTATACGAACATCTGTTCTGTATTCATTATAACGAACAAATGTTCTTATGTCAACAAAATAATCGAACATTAGTTTGATTTTTATACTGCAGTATGGTATTATCTGATTAAACCAACAGATTCACCGGAAGATCAGGATTTGCTGCACTGCCATATTGATGCTGCAGCTTGGGGTTAAGGAAAGGATGATACTCGTGAAAAAAGAAGAAAGTAATGCAAAACTAAATGAAATACTTGATTTTGTTAAAAAGCACGTAGACGAATCAGGATATCCTCCCTCTGTTAGAGAAATATGCAGGGCTGTCGGCTTCAAATCGACCTCAACTGTGCACAGCTACCTGAGTAAGCTTGACAGCCGCGGCTTTATCAGCAAAGAACCGTCAAAAACACGCGCGCTTAAAGTCATCACCGGAAAATCGGACAGCCGCTCCAGGCCGGCAAAATCTTCAGCTGCCGGCATTGATCCTGATTATCGGATGAAGGAGATAATTGATGTCCCTGTTATAGGCAGGGTCACGGCAGGTCAGCCGATTCTGGCTGTCGAGAATATTGATGACACTTTTCCTCTTCCTCTTGATTTTGTAAGAGACCAGGAGGTATTCATGCTGAGGATAAAAGGTGAAAGCATGATCGATGCAGGCATCCTGGACAATGATTATGTCCTCGTAAAAAAACAGGAAACAGCCGTGAACGGAGATATTGTAGTTGCGCTTATTGAAGATGAAGCAACCGTAAAGAGATTTTTCAGAGAAAACGGCCACATCAGACTTCAGCCTGAAAACAGATTTTATAAACCGATCATATTAAAAGATGGTGTATCTGTTCTGGGCAAGGTCACGGGTGTTTTCAGAAAACTTTAAAATATATTTGCAGTATTGGTCACAGTTTATCATTCTCGGCATTTTCTTCCGGCTTGTCCCCATCTGTACCAATCAGCGATATGTTTACCGGTTTTACAGGTATAATGGTAGATATGGCATGTTTGTAAACAAGCTGCTGTTTCCCTTCACTCTCAATAACAACAGTAAAGCTGTCAAAACCCTTTATCACACCTTTAAGCTGAAACCCGTTTGTAAGGTATATAGTTACCGCTGTGCGTTCCCTCCTGATATTGTTGACAAATGTATCCTGAAGATTTGGTAAAAGTCTGCTCATTTAAGCCTCCGATCAGTCTTTTAAGTTAATCCCATATTACACGATTGTTCAAGATGCCGCAATATTAAACCGGCAGCATCGGTGTCTGACATAATATATCCATTTTCAGTATCAGGATCCTCTATGGCATAATTGCCTTTATTTATATCTGCCTTGACATAGATGATCCCATGCATTCTTCTGAACCAGGTCATTTGTCTTTTTGCATAAAGCCTTGTCCTTCTTTTAATTTCATTTACAGCGCCTTCAAGGGTAATTTCGCCATGTATATGTTTTGCCAATTCCTTATAGCCGATAGCCTGCATTGCGGTTGAATCGCAGGTAACTCCAAGCTTGAGCAGGCTCCTTACTTCCTTCTCAAGTCCCTTCGACAACATATCCGATACTCTTGCATCTATTCTGGCATAAAGCTGTTTTCTGTCCGGATCCAGGCAGTAAATCAAAAACCTGTATTCAGGCTCAGCCCTGGATGGTCTGGTATCAGTGTCCGAATTCAATATTTCAAGAGCCCTTATCACCCTTCTTAAATTATTATGATGTATTGATGCTGCAATCTCCGGATCCTTCTGCGCCAGCAGCGAATGAAGCATTTCCGTACCGTTTACTTTGGCAAAATCCTCGAGCTCACTCCTGTATGCATCATTTTTTGTCGCTCCTGAAAATGACAGCATTTCTGTGACCGATGAAATATAGAGTCCCGTCCCCCCGGAAATAATGGGCGTTTTCCCTTTTTCCATAATACTTCTGATTGCTTCAAGCGCCAGCTTTTGATATTCTGCTACGCTGAAATCCCGGCGCGGATCTGCAAAATCCAGCATGTGGTGCTTTATGCCCCGCATCTCGCTATCGCTTAATTTTGCGGTCCCGATATTCATGTGTTTATATACCTGCATGGAATCTGCCGAAATGATCTCGCCATTTAACCTGATAGCCGCATTTACTGCCGCCTCTGATTTCCCTGAAGCGGTCGGTCCCGTTATTACAAGTACAAAAGCTTTATCTTTTGTTTTATCTTCGATCATAAAATCCTCTTAAACAGTTTCTCGAATGTTTTTTTGTCTGCCTTCATTATCAGCGGTCTGCCATGGGGGCATGTAAGAGGTCCATCGTAATCATCCAGATCTTTAAGAAGATGCAGTATTTCATCCGGATGCAGCAGTCTGTTTCCCTTTATTGCTGCCTTGCATGCCATCCCATATAAAAGCAGGTCTGTACCGGCAGCTATTTCTGTGCCCATCTCCCCTGTCTGGCTGTTTTCTGCGTAACCATTATTGTCCGGATCACGGAATACTCCCCTCAAGGCATCTACAGCGTCTCTGAAAGCATTATCAGGATCCTCTCCTGCGATTGCCGAAGGCACTGACCTTATTATGTAAGAATTATTTCCAAAATGCTCTGCTGCAAATCCCGCCTTGTTCAGAATATCCAGCTTTTCATCAATGAATCCGCTGTCCTTTACCGGCGGGTCGTATGTCACAGGTTCAAGGAGCATTTGCGAAGACATTGCGTCAGAAGCATACTCCTTCCTGAGCTTTTCGTACAACAGCCTTTCATGGGCGGCATGCTGGTCTATCATATATGCCGTCTCTACATATTCCAGAAGGATGAACGTAGCGAACAGCTGCCCTATCACCCTCATTTCTGAAATCCTGGGTCTCTTTGCTCCGGCTTCTATAGCTCCGTCAACGGCTGAAGTATTATGATCAAGGCTCCCAAAACAGGCTTTTTCAGTACTGCCGGCGTCATTACCGGCAGCAGACAAGCCCGAATATATGGTAAAACCTGGCTGTGTTAAAATATCTTCTGCGACTGCACCGGCTGACCCGTTATATTTTAAAGCAGGGTTTTCAGAGTCCTCCGCATCCCCTGTCCTTCCGGCGGCTCTTATATCCTGTGCTTTATTTACCGCCTTGACGATAGCCGCGTAAACTGCTTCAAAAATTTTACCGTTTTCGGAAAAACGCACTTCAGCCTTGGCAGGATGTACATTTACATCAACAAATGATGGGGATATTTCCAGCTTAAGAACAATAAAAGCATATTTTTTTGTCATCAGGATGGTTCTGTAAGCCTCATCTATCGCAGCAGTGACAGTCTTATTCCTTATTGGGCGGCCGTTGACGAAAATATACTGATTTCTTCTTGTAGACCTGGCTATTTCGGGTCTTCCTGCAATGCCGCCTATTTCTATCCCTTCATATACATGCGAAATATCATCCGAGAGCGTAGCCGCTTCTTTGCCAAAAAGGCTGTATAATGTGCTTCGTAAATCTCCGTTTCCCGGTGTGAATAAAACCTGAGCGCCGTTATTCCGCAGCCTGAAGGAAACAGAGACGCTGCTTAAGGCTGCGGAAATAACAGCTTCCACAACAGCGCCTGCCTCATACGCGTCCTTCTTTAAAAATTTATACCTGGCCGGAGTATTATAAAAAAGCTCCCTTACTGTTACTGAGGTGCCTTCAGAGGAACCTGCCGCTCCGGCAAAAACCGTACTTCCGCCGCGGATATTTATCCTGTATCCCCCGTCAAAACCCCTCTGCCTGGTAACAAGTTCAATGTCAGAGACTGCCGCAATACTGGCAAGTGCCTCGCCCCTGAAGCCCATTGTCATTACGGTTTCAAGATCTTCGGCACATCTTATCTTACTTGTTGAGTGTCTTTCAAAAGCCGCTTCGGCATCATCCTGGGCTATCCCCGATCCATTGTCGGTAACTCTTATATATTCAATGCCGCCGCCTTTTATTTCAATATCTATTACCGAAGCACCGGCATCAAGCGAATTCTCCAGCAGTTCCTTGACTATCGAAGCCGGTCTCTCCACCACTTCTCCGGCCGCAATTTTATTTGCAGTATTCTCATCAAGCAAAATTATTTTACTCATATTGTTAAATCCCTTTCTTAGCCTTCTTTTGGAGGCTGTAAAGGATATTAAGAGCATCAACGGGCGTAATATTTCTTATGTCAATATTCTTCAGCTCTTCCAGTACTTCACTGCCGCTGTTCACAGTGTTCATAAAGGCAAAAATATCGACCTGACCGTCAACATTTTTTGCGCCTCTCCTTATCCTTGAGAAACGTTTGCTCACATCCGCGTCTTCGAGGATTTTTAATATTTCATGAGCTCTCTCTGTCACAGGCGATGGTATCCCTGCCAGCTTTGCTACCTGTATCCCGTAGCTTTCATCAGCCCCGCCTCTTATGATTTTTCTGAGGAATACAATGCCGTCATCTTTTTCTTCAACGGTTATACAATAATTTTTAACTCCGGAAAGCTTGCCTTCAAGCTCTGTCAGCTCATGGTAATGTGTTGCGAAAAGCGTTCTGCAGCCGATTTTATCCCTGCTGCTGATAAATTCCGTTACCGCCCAGGCTATGCTGAGGCCGTCGAAGGTACTTGTGCCGCGGCCGATCTCATCAAGTATAAGCAGGCTTTTCGGTGTGGCGTTATTTATGATTGAAGCTACCTCAGACATTTCAACCATGAACGTGCTCTGACCTGAAGAAAGGTCATCCGATGCACCCACTCTGGTAAAAATCCTGTCAGCCACGCCTATGACAGCCTCCGCGGCAGGAACGAAGCTTCCCATTTGCGCCATGATGACGATAAGGGCTGTCTGCCTCATATATGTTGACTTTCCTGCCATATTAGGTCCTGTGATTATAAGAAATCTGTTTTCATCATTATCAAGAAGCGTGTCGTTTGGAACAAAAGAGCCATAGCCTATGTTTTTTTCAACTACCGGATGTCTTCCTTCAATTATTTTTATCAGACTGCCGTCATTCACATCAGGCCTGCGGTAATCCTCCCTGTCTGCAAGCTCTGCCAGTGACGCGACGGCATCGGTGACAGCCACCATAAATGCCGAATTTTTGATCCTTACAGCCGCATCCGCAATTTTCTGCCTTACTTCCAGGAAAAGCTCATATTCCAGAGCAGCCAGCTTTTCCTCGGCATGCAGGACAGTGTCCTCGATTTTTTTTAATTCGTCGGTAATGTATCTTTCACAGTTTGCCAGTGTCTGCTTGCGAATATAATTTTCAGGGACAAGATCAAGGTGCGATCTGGTGACTTCGATATAATAGCCAAACACCTTATTGAAGCCTACCTTGAGATTGCGTATCCCGGTGCGGTCCTTCTCTGCAGTCTCCATTGCCGCTATCCAGTTCTTCCCCTCCGTGCCTGCAGCCCTCAGCCTGTCTGCTTCTTCGCTATACCCTTCTTTTATGATACCTCCGTCTTTCAGACTTAAAGGAGGATCATCATTTATTGCGGAATTTATCAGTTCATAAATATCTTCCAGCGCGTCAAAGGAGTTGTAGATGTCAAAAAGCATCCCTGAAGAGCATCCTCTTAGCAGCTCCTTCAGGAAAGGGAGCTGGCCGGCGGAGATCCTGAGAGAAATCAGGTCTCTGCACTGCGCGCTGCCGAGTGATATCCGCCCCGAAAGCCTCTCCATATCATAAATTTTCCTCAGGATTTCTCTTATTTCCATTCTGAGCATATATTTTTCTTTAAGCTCTGCAACTGAGTCAAGCCTGCTGTTTATAGCTTCAATGTCAAGCAGGGGTTCTTCTATCCATTTTCTGATCAGACGGCCTCCCATGGAAGTGACGCTCCTGTCGGCGACTCCCAGCAATGAACCTTTTCTTCTTCTGTCTCTGAGAGTTTCAGTCAATTCCAGGTTTCGCCTGGCAGTCTGGTCAAGCACCATATAATCTTCAATTTTATATCCCTTTACAGCTGAAAAATGCCCGAGAGTTGTTTTTTGTGCCGCACTTATATACGTAATAAGAGCTCCGGCGGCAGATATTGCATATAGCGCCAGATCCGGCTCAAAAGATTCAACCTGAGGTCCAAAAAATTCCTTCAGCGTATTGGAAGCCTTTTCGGATTCAAAAGCATTATCGTCCATATATGAGATATAAGAACCGATCCTGGATTTTATCATCCCGGTCAGGCCGGTATCTGCCATCCCGTACGGAATAACTATTTCCGAAGGCATATATTTTGCGATCTCGTTAAGAAGTCGTTCTTCTGCCGACCCGTAAGTAACTGATGTCGCCAGAAACTCTCCGGTAAGCACATCAGCCGCAGCAAAGCCATAATATGAACCGGTCCTGGAGATGCATGCTATATAATTATTTTTTTTCTCATCAAGAACTGAATTATCGGTGACAGTGCCTGGAGTTACTATTTTTATAACTTCCCTTTTAACAATACCTTTTGCCATGGCAGGATCTTCAGTTTGCTCACAAATTGCGACCTTATAGCCTTTTTCTATCAATTTGGATATATAGGTGTCGGCTGCATGATAAGGGACACCGCACATCGGAGCTCTTTCACCGAGTCCGCAGTCTCTTCCGGTAAGGGCTATTTCAAGCTCCTTTGAGGCTTTTACCGCATCCTCGTTGAACATCTCATAAAAATCCCCGAGCCTGAAAAACAATATGCAGTCTTTATAATGCTCTTTCATATCAAGATACTGCTGCATCATCGGCGTGACCGAGGGATTGTCGCTCATGTTCGCACATCACCTGCTTCACCGGCTTGTCCCGCATCATCCGGGACTGAGCCTTCAAGATGCCATGTCAGTGTACCTGTTATTTTCACATCCGCAAAATCGCCTGCTCTTAGATCTTTACCTTTAAAATTAACCGTTTTGCCTGTTTCGGTCCTGCCTGTAAATTTACCCGGGTCCGTGCTGCTGGGGCCTTCTACCAGAACACTCTGCATAGTCCCCTTGTATGAGTCATTGATTTCTCTGCTTATTTTGTCCTGCAGCTCCTTCAGCGCTGCGAACCTTTTTTTCAGGGCATCCTTTTCTGCAAGCTGAGGCTTTTCTGCCGCGGGAGTTCCTTTCCTAGGTGAATAAATAAAGGTATATGCAGAATCAAACCTGACTTTTCTGACCAGATCAAGTGTTTGCTCAAAATCTTCGTCTGTTTCTCCGGGATATCCGGTTATAATGTCGGTAGTTAACGCTATCCCCGGTATTGTGCGGCGTATCTCAGATACCAGCTCCATATAGTGCTCCCGTGTATATTTCCTGTTCATTTCACCGAGTATCCTGTTGCTGCCGGATTGTACGGGAAGATGAAGGTGCCTGCAAACTGCCGGAGTATCCTTTATAGCAGATATAAGGTCCCGGGAGAGGTCTTTTGGATGAGACGTCATAAATCTGATCCTTGAAATACCGCTGATTTTGCCTGCAGCTCTCAACAGATCAGCGAAATTTCTAATACCGGCATCTGGCTGGTCTTCGCCAAACGTAATTTCAGGGTTCTTACCATAAGAGTTGACATTTTGCCCAAGCAGTGTGATCTCACGGCAGCCTTCCGCAGCAAGGGATCTTAACTGGCGCAGGATATCCCCGGGTGTTCTGCTTCTCTCTCTTCCCCTCACATAAGGCACGATGCAGTACGAACAGCAGTTGTCACATCCCTGCATTATAGTCACCCAGGCCTTAAATCTTTCTTTCCTTAAAGACTTGTCAAAGCCTGCCAGCGTACTGCCTGCAAGCTCTTTATCAAAAGAAGGGTAAGGCTGTTCAGAAACATCGCATACCGCAGCTTTATCGGACATAGCCTTTTCAATAAGCTGTACGATTCCATTTATGCGATAAGTGCCAAAAACAAGATCAATATGCCGGTGCTTTTGCAGAAGCCTCTCCGCCGCTCCCGGCTGCTGTACCAGGCATCCGCCTACAGCAATCGTCAGCCCTGGTTTTCCGGTTGCAAGAGCCTTTATCCTGCCAAGGTGCCCGTCAAGCTTAAGCTCTGCATTTTCACGTACGCAGCAGGTATTAAATATGATCATATCAGCATCGTCAATATTTCCGGCCACGATACCTCCCGCTTCCTTAAGCAGGCCTGCAATCTTTTCGGAATCGTTTTCATTCATCTGGCAGCCGTATGTCTTTATAAAATATTTTTTCCCTTTCAGCATCAATTGTTATTCTCCGGGATCATCAAGTCGTAATTAAACTGCTCAAAACAAATCGCCATATATCCTGTTTTCGAGACACAGCCTGGCCCTGCCGGCAGTTCTCTCATCTCCGCCAAGTGAAGATTTAAGAAAGTCAGGATTGTTTTTAAGAAATCCTGCCATTGACCCGTGTGGATCGTCGATATAAGACATTATAAAATCAAGGCTGCTTTCAGGTATGGCGCCCAGTTCAGCTGCCTTCCTGAAAAACTCCCTGTTTATTCTTACCATGGAGAACAGCTCCACATCCTCACATTCAAGAGCTTCTCTCCCTCCCTGGAGTCTGTCAACAACAACCAGTGTCCTTTTTATTGAGCCTCCGTGTTTTGCTATTGAAGGTAACCATGTTTTTATATAACTGGAGGCTTCGGTAACAAGATCGGCTATATGGAGTATGCGCATTGTATCAATGCCGGCGGCTTTAGCCTGAACAGTTTTCCCGTGGTAATAAACAACCGGTGTGCCGTCCTTGAAGATAGATATGTGAGGGATATCAAGAATATGGGCGGTTATTACGGAAAAAAACCAGTCACGCCTCTCCCCTCCGGATATCGCCGCAGCGCCTTCTCCCCCGGGTATAATTTCGGAAGCTTTGAGCGCGAGCATTTCAGCCAGTTTACTGTATACGGCACTTTCCCTCATGTTTTTCAGTTCTTCCTTCAACAGGATATCTGTGATATCTTCTCTTTTCATTCTGAGAGCATTGTCAATTACATCAAGCAGATATCCGGCTTTCTCCTCTCCTCCGTAAAGATAATGAGTATTAATGTAATAGGGGCCGATAGTACCTGAAGTATACCAGAATGGCCTGCCTTCATCGCAAACCTTTACGGCGCCCGTCTCAAACAGCCATTGTATCAGTTGTTCCTGCGTGTTATTACCTTCCTGACTGGTTTTTTTATTTTTTGGTTTTAGTACCATATATCAATTCTGCCTTTCCACAAAGATCCTCCTGTTAATGCCGGCATCCTGTTATCAGCTGCCGGCGCCGCCGGCCGGTATCCTGTTATTTGCCTCCGGTGCCTGCCATCCTGTTATCAGATGCTTTGACCTGAAAACGGGCAGCTGTCCTTTTCAACTCAAGCTCTTTAATATATTCTTCCCACCAGGGTTGATTGAGGATCGTACTGTATTCGCGCCCCAGGTGGCTTGAATCTCCATCTGATTCGACCTCCCATGAACCTTGAAAATGCATCACTTTTGTTATTGCCGTATTATCCGACCATTTGATCAGTGACATTTTTTCAAGCCCGCATTCCATAAAATGGCACAGCAAAGCCTTTATGGATGTCCCGTGCGTGACGATACAAATGCTTTTACCCGCATTTCTGTTAAGTATCTCATTCACACCCGACAACAGCCTGTTCTGGAAATATATCATGGATTCGCCGTTCGGCATTGTATGCAGGTGAGGCTTGTTCTCCCATGTGTCATATTCCTCCGGCCATTTTACGGGGAGGTCTGAGAAAGGCTGACACTCCCAGTCGCCTCCGTTTATTTCTTTCAGGTTTTCGTCTATCCTGATGTTTATCCCGGTTTCTTCAGATATATATTCAGCAGTCTGTACTGCCCGTTTAAGAGGGCTCGAGTATATTGCTGAAATATTTTCGCCCTTCAGTCTCTTCGCGGCAAGCCCTGCCTGCTTATGTCCCAAATCTGTGAGCGCGCTGTCTGTCCATCCGTGGAAAAACCTCGTAAGATTGCCTTCTGCCTGTGCGTGTCTGATAAAAATCAGCCTGGTTTTCAAAAGTATACTACTCCTCCAATTGATCCGGCCGGTTCAGTTTTAACCGGCCTGTGATTTCTCTGACGGAACCGAAGCCGTGTCGTATTAGATAATTGGCTATCCCCCGCTTTATCTCCACGCATGCATTCGGATAAATAAAGCTGGCCGTGCCGACCATTATTGCACTGGCTCCCGCCAGGATAAATTCCACTGCATCACTGCCGCTCTGTATGCCCCCCATTCCTATAACAGGAACATCAACGGCAGAGGCAGTCTCATGCACCATCCTTAACGCAACAGGCTTAACAGCCGGGCCTGACAGTCCCCCATAGTTATTTGCCAGTATGGGACGCATTGTCTCTATGTCGACAGCCATGCCCAGAATTGTATTTATCAACGAAACAGCGTCTGCTCCGGCCTTCTGTGCCGCCATTGCCATTGCCTTAATGTCAGTAACGTTTGGCGTCAGTTTCACTATAAGCATCCCGCCATATTTCCTTCTTACCTCTTCCGTCACCCTGGCAATACTTTCCGCGCTGATACCGAAAGCAGCACCGCCGTGCCTTATATTCGGACACGAAACATTCACTTCTATGGCGTCTACAGCCTCATTTTCAAGCATTTCGGCCATGAGCCCGTATTCCTCAGGAGTATTGCCGGCAATATTTGCGATTATCGCTGTGTCGAAACTTCTGAGAAATGGTATCTCTTTGGCAATAAACTCCCTGATACCCGGGTTTTGCAGTCCAATGCTGTTCAGGATGCCTGCCGGAGTCTCAGCAATACGCGGCGGAGGATTGCCCCTGCGCGGATCAAGAGTCAGGCCTTTTACAGCAATAGCTCCTAACTCATTCAAATCAATATATTCAGAATATTCCCTCCCGAAGCCGAATGTGCCAGAAGCCGCAATAACAGGGTTTTTCAGCTTTATCCTGCCAATATCGGCGGTCAGATCAGGAGCAGGTGTCATTCTCATGATTCCTCCGTTTTATCCCAAACAACGTCACGGCTTCTGAATACCGGTCCGTCCCTGCATACATGCTTATACTCCCATCCGCCGCCGTCAGCAGCCTGTGAGCTTCCCTCAGCTGGCCTGACTGCTATCCTGCATGCACATGCAAGGCAGGCTCCAATGCCGCAGCCCATTCGCTGCTCAAGTGATACGTAACATTCACTGCCGCTTTTTTCAGCGGCCTTTGATACACATTTCATCATAGCCTGAGGGCCGCAGGTGTATATTATATCATATGAGCCGGCATCGATTACCGGCAGGCAGATATCGGTCACAAAGCCTTTTCTTCCGCAGCTTCCGTCATCGGTCGATATATAAATATTATCGGCTGCCTTAGTAAATTCTTCTCTCAATATTACTGAATCATTCTTTCTGAATCCCAGGTATGCGTCAGCCTTTATGTCCTTCCTGGTACTTCTTATCTCCTCCAGCAGGAATAAGAGAGGGAAAATCCCCAGTCCGCCGCCAACAACAGCGATCTTTGCTCCGGCTGGCGGAGACTTGAAGGAATTTACCAGAGGTCCTATATAGTCAATATAACTGCCTGTTTCGGCAGTTTCAGCCAGCAGCTTCGTGCCTTTCCCTTTTACCTGAAAAACGACAGTTATTTCATTGCTCCACCTGTCAGCCCTGCATATGCTTACAGGCCGCCTCAGCATCGCGTCCATGCTGTTGTTACCGCATTTCACGGCAATAAATTGTCCGGGCTTTGCTTCAGCTGCCATATATCGTGATGAAAATGTTATAGATGTTATTTCATCACAAAGCTGCCTGACGGACATGATTTTTTCCACAAGAAGTTTTCCCAATAAATACTGCCCCTTCCCTGTATTTATATACCCTGTTCTGCTCTGCCATTGTTTAGCACAGCAAAATCACCTTGAAATAAGCGCGCTGTTAAGGTCTTCTTTCATCCGCAGCGCCTCCTCACGCGCTGCATCAGCATAGCGAAGCCCTGCCTTCACCATGTCTCCGCCGAATTTATCTTTCCAGCCCTGAGTCATACAAGCGCACATTATACTCCTCGACGCATTGACAATTGCCCCTGCGCCGCCGCTCCCGAAAGAACATGCCGCATCAGCTGCCGTTCCTCCCTGTGCTCCATACCCCGGGACAAGAATAAACGCTCTCGGCATAACTTCCCTCAGCGCGACAGCCTGCGCCGGGTAGGTGGCCCCCACGACAGCCCCTATTGAGTTGTAGCCGCAGCTGCCGGCCAGACCCTGTGAATTTCCCCACTCCCTGACCTTCTCTGCAACCAGCTCATAAAGCGGCCTTGTACGTCCGGAAGAACGGTCTGAGGTTTCTATGTCCTGAAATTCTATGGATGATTTGTTTGATGTCTTCACCAATATAAAAATACCTTTTCCGTTTTTTGCACATGCGTCGATAAAAGGTTTGATGCCGTCGCAGCCAAAATAAGGATTTACTGTCAGAGCGTCGGCTTCAAAAGGCCCTCCCGGGCTCAGAAAAGCCTGCGCATACGCTTCAGCCGTAGAGCCGATGTCTCCTCTTTTTGCATCTGCGATAACAAGCATCTGCTTTTGTGAGGCGTATATGGCAGTTTCCCTGAAAACTTCCATCCCCTCGCAGCCCAGCAGCTCATAAAATGCGATCTGGAGCTTCACTGCAGGGACAATATCATACAGGGCATCTATCAGTCCTTTATTAAAACTGAGTACGGCCTCAGCCTGCCATTTCCTCTTATCGCCTGATATGGAAGCTTTTCTGGCCTTTTCAATCAAATGTGCCGGAACATATTCGATCCTTGGGTCGAGTCCCGCTACAGACGGATTATTCTTTGCCTTTATTGCCGCGGCCAGCCTGTCAGCGAAATTAAATACCGGGACACTGCCTGAATCACTCATAAAAGGACTCCCTCCCTGACAACTGTTTTTCCTCCGACAATGGTATATCTGACCAGTCCGCTCAGCGGGAATCCGTTAAAAGGAGAATTTACCGCTTTGGACCTGAACGATGATATATCGACCCTGTATTCGGCCGACAGATCAACTACAGTAACATCCGCCTGACGACCCGGCTCAAGTGTCCCCTTGTTAAGCCCGAAAAAGCCTGAAGGATTCAGCGACATCAGGGAAACGAGTTTGCCAAGGCTGATGTGCCCGCTTTTTACAAGATAAGTGTAAGCCAGACTGAATGCAGTCTCAAAACCAGTTATCCCGTTGGCGGCAAGCTCAAACTCAACATTCTTCTCATCGATATGGTGCGGCGCATGGTCCGTCACTATAAAATCTATTGTGCCATCCGATATCCCTTCTATAACTGCATCCACGTCGGCGGCAGTTCTTAAAGGCGGATTGACTTTGGCAAGGGTGTTGAAATTGTCACAGGCATCTTCAGTTAAAGAAAAATAATGAGGG
>JAQUNY010000019.1 GCA_028717405.1 Eubacteriales bacterium | reverse complement strand
AAGAATGATCAGGACGATAAGAAAAAATCACATCTGATCAGATCAAATATGCAGCCCTGCATTGACATGACTGTCGAATATTATATAATTCTAAGTATATGTGGATTTAAACGAAATGGGGGATTTATCTAAATGGGCAGAATATATAATTTCGCTGCAGGTCCGGCGGTTTTGCCGGAGCAGGTATTAAAAAAGGCTGCGGCTGAGATGCTTGATTACAAAGGGTCGGGTATGTCGGTCATGGAAATGAGCCACAGGTCAAAAGTTTACGAGGAAATAATTCAGAACGCAGAAAGCCTTTTAAGAAAACTGATGGATATTCCTGATAATTACAGTGTCCTTTTCCTTCAGGGAGGAGCATCTACTCAATTTGCCATGGTCCCGATGAATCTGCTTACGGGAAGCGGAAAAGCAGATTATATCAATACCGGATCATGGTCAAAAAAAGCTATTTCTGAAGCAAAACTTTTTGGAGTCCCAAGGGTGATTGCTTCATCAGAGGACAAAAATTTCTCATATATACCGAAGGAATTCACAATTTCTGAAGACGCCGATTATGTTCATATTACTACAAATAATACAATAGAAGGCACCCGGTTCACATCGATCCCTGAAACCGGCAGGATACCGCTGGTTGCAGATATGTCAAGCAATATACTTTCAGAGAAGACCAATGTTTCGGCTTACGGGCTCATATACGCAGGAGCGCAGAAAAACCTGGGGCCTTCAGGAGTTACTATAGTTATAATCCGTAAAGACCTTATAGGAAAACATTCCGAGAAGGTGCCGACCATGCTCCGCTATTCAACTCACGCGGAAGCAGACTCGCTGTATAATACCCCTCCATGTTACAGCATATATATTGCAGGACTTGTGCTGCAATGGCTTGACGATATAGGCGGAGTGGACGCAATTGAGGCCATAAATAAAGATAAGGCGTCATTGCTATATGATTATCTTGGTAATACCGACTTTTTCAAATCACCGGTAAATACTGCAGACCGATCACTTATGAATGTGCCGTTTGTATCCCCTTCTGAGGAGCTTGATGCCCGGTTTGTCAGGGAAGCTGAAAAGGCCGGATTTTCTTCACTGAAAGGGCATCGCTCTGTAGGAGGAATGAGAGCGAGCATCTACAACGCAATGCCTGTTGAAGGTGTAAAAGCGCTTGTTACCTTTATGAAGAAGTTTGAGTCCGCCAACAGGAAGGTATAAAGGACAGCTGTAAAGATCGGTAATAAGGGCAGGCATAAAGAAGAGATGTAAAGATAAGGCGCAAAGATTAAAGGAAGGACCCTTTGTTATGTTTAATATTAAACTGCTTAATAAAATTTCCGAGGCAGGACTCGGAATATTTGAGCCCTCAAAGTATAATGTTTCAGCAGAAGCTGAGGATCCTGATGCAGTCATGGTCAGGAGCTTCAATATGAACGAAATGGATATGGGCGGAAACCTCAAGGCGATAGCAAGGGCAGGGGCCGGAGTAAACAACATACCTGTCAGCAAATGCACAGACAAGGGAATAGTTGTCTTTAATACACCCGGAGCTAACGCCAATGGCGTAAAAGAACTGGTAATAGCATCATTATTAATCTCTTCCAGAAGGATCGTACAGGGTATAAAACGGGTGCAATCCATGAAAGACAGATGCAGTGATGTTGCGCAGGCAGTTGAAAAAGAAAAATCCGCATTCGAAGGTCCTGAGATAAAAGGAAAGAAGCTTGGGGTCATCGGCTTGGGGGCAATCGGGTCAATGGTGGCCAACGATGCAGTAGCCCTGGGGATGGAGGTATGCGGTTATGATCCTTACATATCAGTCGATTTCGCGTGGAGCCTTTCACGCGAGGTAAAAAGGGAAAATGATCTGGACCATCTCCTTGCGACATGTGATTATATATCTCTTCATGTCCCTCTTCTTGATGAAACAAAAAATATGCTTGATAAAAAGAAATTTGCCGTTATTAAAAAAGGCGCGAGGATCATAAATCTGGCGAGGGCGGGACTGGTATCATCCGCCGACCTTATCGAAGCGGTTGAAAACGGTATCATATCATGCTATGTGACCGATTTCCCTGAGGAATGCATGCTGGGTCATGAAAATATAATCACAATACCTCATCTTGGCGCATCGACTCCTGAATCCGAAGACAACTGCGCTTTAATGGCAGCACGGCAGCTCAGGGATTTCCTTGAGAAAGGAAATATCAGGAACTCTGTTAATATGCCGGAATGTGTGCTGGAAAAAAATGAAAATAAAAGAATCACCATAATCAATATCAACATTCCGAATATGCTTGGCCAATTTACCGGGATACTGGCGGGCTATGGTATAAACATAGAAAGGATGCTGAACCATCATAAAAACGGCATCGCCTATACCATAATTGATGTCGGAGGCGAAATACCCTGCGATGTGCTTGAGAAGCTCAGCAAAATAGAAGGCGTTATAAAGATGAGGGTAATAGGCTGACCTGACGGGACAGTGTTCAGGTGGACGACCCGGTCTGACAGATCAATGAGGAGATGAGAAAAATGAAATTTTCAGCTTGTACAGAAATGGTTTTTTCCGGAATGCCAATACAGGATAGCCTTCCGCTTGTTAAGAAATGCGGATGTGATGCTTTTGAATTTTGGACATGGGGGAATAAGGACCTTGACTCCCTTGAAAAGGCTGTAAAGGAAACCGGGCTCAAAGTCGCCGGCTTCGGGCAGAAACGGGCAAGCCTTGTAGATCCGGATGAGCGCGGGCTGTTTTTAGCAAATTTAAAGGAAACGATCGAAGTAGCAAAAAGGTTTGATTGCAGCACGCTGATAGTGACCGTCGGAGACGAGCTGCCAGGCAGGACAAGGCAGGAGCAGATAGAATCAATTACAGAGGGCTTGAAGCAAAGTGCTCCGCTGCTTGAAAAAGCAGGTATAACAGCAGTTGTGGAACCGCTGAATATATTGGTGAACCATAAAGGGTATTTTTTAGCCATGTCGTCTGAAGCCTTTGACATAATTGACAATGTGGGGAGCCCAAATGTAAGGGTGCTGTTTGATATTTATCATCAACAGATAACAGAGGGGAATCTGATTGCCAATATCCGTGCCAACATAGGGAAAATCGGACATTTCCATGTCGCTGATGTACCGGGCAGAAACGATCCGGGTACAGGTGAAATAAATTATTATAATGTATTCAAGGCAATAGCAGAAACAGGATATGACAAATATGTGGGACTTGAGTACAGGCCTTTGGGAGACAAAGCGGAAAGCCTGGAGAAATTCATTAAAACATATGGCGTCAGTTCCTTACAGTAAGGTGTTCGCGGTAATTATCTGATGTTATAGCTTCGCCGGCAATATAATAACCTGGTTCAAGGTTTATATAGTAATATGACATTGTAAAATGCAGATGTGGCCCTGTTGAAAATCCGGTAGATCCTATCGTTCCTATATTGTCGCCTTTTTTTACCATGTTGCCTTTGGCTGTAAACCTTTCATGCATATGGAAGTAAACACTGAATAAACCCTGGCCATGGTCTATGACGACTGTGTTACCGGTTAGTGTCAGATACATTGACAGGACCACGATACCGTTGTTGGCTGCATACACCGGACTGCCTTCAGGTGCGGCTATATCGAGGCCGGAATGCCTGTAGGAGCTTGGTATGCCTTGTACATAGCGGGTTTCGCCATATTCTGTCGAAAGCCTTCCATAAGCGGGGACTGCGAAAGGCATTTCATAATACTTTATTTCTGAGGATTTAAGCCTGACAGGATCAAAATAGAGGGCATACTCGGCATATGCGGCTTCATTTCTTGTCTCAGCCGTTATTGCAGGATCGACCTCAAGGTGCTGTATCTTAAAATTCCGAGGCTTTACACTGATTTTTTCGGACATTTCAGATATTCCGCTGATACCATATGAAATCCGGTAGGTTCCGGGATATGTATAATAGCCGGTTGCCAAATAACCTGAATAGCCTTGCGCAGTCTTGAAGAAAGCTGATTCTGCGCAAATATCCTGTTCTAAGTACGGAGTCTCGCCTTCATTTATATTTTGAACGGTGATGATTATTATTTCGCCTTGTTCTGCCTCATTCGCTGATAATGAAAAAGAAGCCGGAAAATCCGCCTTTACAGACAGTTCATATACTGCCTGCCTGCCGAACAGAGCCGGGAATCTGCTGAAAAATGAAGTGTTGCCATTGCCTCCGCGTTGAAGCAGAACCTCCGGCCAGTAGTATGAAACAGTGACAGTGTATAGAAAAGTCCCGTCACGGGTAATCTCTGAAAGGGAGATGGAATGAGAGGCAGAAGGAGATACAGGAACATCATCCGGGGCAGTGGAGCCATTGGAAGAGACAGATGCCGAAACAAGACTCCCTCTTCCTGAAGTGTATGGTGAGGATAAATTCATTGATGATACAGGTTCTCTGATAAAAAAAGACAAAGTTTCTTCCTGCCTTGGGAATACTGTGTATGCCCCTGTAACAGCCCCTGATTCAGTGTATATGGTAACATCAAGCATTCTGCCGTCAGAAAGTATGTCGCTGCAGATTAGTGCGGCTGAAAACAGAAGGGCTGCAGTTATTACTGATGCAGATATGATGAGCTTTTTTGCCATGCCCTGACATACACGACCTTTCTGATAAATATAAAACAGCTAAAACCATGATAGCATAAGGCGGGAGAAATATCATATCGTTTAATACTTTTATGATACTTTTGCGATACCTTATGCTGCCGGCAGCTGTAAATGGTATAATGGGGATTACCTGATATGTCTGAAACAGTAATTTACGGAGATGAGAGTTTTTATGGTAAATATTTCTGTAGTAATACCCTGTTATAATGAAGAGGCTGTGCTGCCCGTTTTCAGAGAAAAACTGGAAGAAGCGGCGGGTAAGATCAGGTCTGCATCCGAAGGAGGGACCGGATTCGAATTTATATTTGTTGATGACGGTTCTGATGACGGGACATTGGATCTGCTGAAAAAATTTACTGCCGGGGACACAATTACAAGGTATATTTCATTCTCCAGGAATTTCGGGAAGGAAGCGGCGATATTCGCCGGTCTGGAAGCCTCAAAGGGTGATTATATTGTCCTTATGGATGCCGATCTTCAGGATCCTCCGGAGATGATAGCCGAAATGTACAGCATGGCAGCCACAGGAGATTACGATTGCGTTGCTGCGCGAAGAGCCGATCGTAAAGGTGAGCCTCTGTTAAGATCTCTGTTGTCAAAACTGTTTTACCGGATAATAAACAGGATATCTGATGTGCAAATTGTTTCCGGAGCAAGGGATTTCAGACTCATGAGCAGGAAATACTGTAATGCCGTCCTGAAAGTAGGCGAGTACAACAGGTTTTCAAAAGGTATTTTTAAGTGGGTGGGCTTCAAAACGGCCTGGATCGATTATGCAAATTCTGAAAGAGCGGCAGGAAAGACAAAATGGTCGTTCTACAAGCTTGTCAGATATTCTCTTGAAGGCACCATGTCATTTTCCTCGGCTCCGCTGGCGGCAGCTTCGCTTATCGGCCTTCTGTTCTGCCTGATTTCGTTTATCCTTATTTGCGTGATAATAATAAAGACACTTGTTTTTGGGGATCCGACAAGCGGATGGCCTTCGCTGGCATGCATAGTTTTTTTTGTGGGAGGCGTACAGCTTTTCTGTACAGGTATAGTGGGCGAATATATTTCGAGGATATACCTTGAGACAAAAAAACGGCCTTTATATATAATTAATGAAAAATCATACAGCTCTGATAAACTGAATACAGATGATAAAAACTGATAAACCAAAATTATTACTTTATACGGCGGCTTTTTTTATACCGTTTATAATAATGACTATAATATATGCGGCGGCAGGTATTTATCCTTTTGGGGATAAAAGCGTACTGATGCTTGACGGATATGGCCAGTATATCGATTTCATTGCTGCCTGCAGGAGAATGATCACAGAGGGAAGCAGCTTTCTGTACTCTTTCAGCAAGGGACTTGGAGACAATATGGTCGGATTGTTTGCCTATTATCTGGCAAGTCCGCTTTTACCGCTGATTTTACTCTTCCCGGCGAAGAACATTACGGAGGGTGTTTTGCTTCTGTCTCTGGTTAAAACAGGCCTTGCCGGAATTACTTCAGCATTTTACCTTATGGAAAGCACAGGGAAGGACAGTAATTGCGGCGGATATCCGGCATCGGCTGCGGTAAAATGCAGGAATGACGGATTTGCGCCGACACTGGCATTCTCTTCTATGTATGCCCTGATGGCATATAATATCGTATATTCATCAAACATTATGTGGCTTGACGGCGTGATACTTCTCCCGCTTATAGCGGCAGGCCTGAGAAGGATTCTGAACGGAGGCCGGCCTGCAATGTATGTGATTACTCTTGCATTGGCTTTTGTGTCAAATTATTACATAGCGTACATGATATCAATATTTACACTCCTGTATTTTCTATGGTATTACTTCAGCAGATATAGCAGACACAGAGGATTTGCCACAGCTTTTGTCAGATATGCGGGCTGGTCTGTACTTGCTGCCGGTATGACGGCGTTGCTGCTCATCCCTGCATTTATGTCGCTCAGATATGGAAAAATGTCTCCTGAATGGCATAAACTCGTGCCTGTTCCGAACTTCAGCTTCCCGGATATTTTGTCAAAAACAGCCATCGGAGCTTATGATACGATAACATACGGGTTGCCATTTGTGTACTGCGGCCTGCCGGTCCTGCTTTTCATCCCTTATTTTTTTGCGCGCAGGGGCATTACTGTTAAAAAGAAAGTTTTGTCGGCGGCCGTTTTGGGAGTATTTCTCCTGAGCATGTATCTTTCAACATTTAATATCATATGGCACGGGATGCAGTCTGCCATGTTTTTCCCATACAGGTATTCTTTTATTTTCTGTTTTATGCTTATAGTACTCTCATATCAGGGCTTTGCCGGAAATTTGGCAAGCAGTTCCGGATCAGCATGTGATCCGGCTAAGCCGTTAAAGAAAGCCGAAAGCAGTTACATGTTGATTATCACAGCATTGTTATTCAGTATTGTATTGCTGTTATTTTTCATGTTCAGGCGTGAAGAATATGTGTTTTTGACGGTTAAGAATTTTATTGTTTCGACGGTTTTTCTGGCTGCATATTTTTCAATCATAATAGCTGCCGGAAGGAAGCAGAAAATGGCGGGGATACTGTTTTTAGTCCTGGTGGCAGCCGAACTTGGGATCAACGGACACATGCTTACCGACAGAATGGAAAATGAATGGGGTTATAAAGACCGGGATGCGTACGTAAATTTTATTGAGGAGATTTCGGCAATAACTGATGAAATCAGGCAAAATGATAAAAGCCTTTTCTACAGAACAGAAAAAACATTTTTAAGATCCTACAATGACAGCCTGTCTCTTGGGACATACGGCACTTCCCACTATAGTTCATATTTCAATACGGAAGTGAACAGATTCCTTAAAGGCATCGGGATATCAAGCGAATTTTACTGGCATGGCGGCCGGGGATCAACGGTTGTCACCGATTCACTGCTGTCTGTAAAATATTTATTGTCTGAAGGGCAGCCAGGCCCGGGATATAGCAGGCAGGATAAAGCCGGAGATCATCCTGAAGAAATGACGGAGGCTGAAAAGGTAAAAGCCTGGTTAAATCCTTATGCGCTTCCCATTGCTTTTATGTCCGATGCTGCAGCAGAAGGATACATCCCGGTGCAGGGAGACCCTTTCATACAGCAGGACAGATTACTTTCATGTCTTGCGGGAAAGGAGTATGGATCTGTTTTTATTGAAGCAGACAAGGTTGTGATGGTATTGAATAACCTGATAAAAGCAGCAAATACAGCAGGAGGAAACACAGCGGGCTGCACCAGGTATGTCCGTGAGAAAAATGACGAGGAGGCTTATATTGAATTTATAATACCGCGTGAAAAAGGAACAGATGCCCCCTTATATGCATGGTTTGCATCAGGCGAACTGAAAAAATGCTCTCTGGAAGTAAACGGAGATTATGCCGGAGAATATTTTGATGAAAGCGACAGATATCCGGTCTATATTGACGAAGGTGGAAATAGCGGGACAGTCTGTGTAAAAATGATCCTGTCAGATGAATATCTGCTCTTAGGTGATTATAAATTTGCCTTTATTGACATGGAGAAATTTGAAAGTGCAGCAGCTGAACTACAAGCAGGGGGTCTTGAATTAAAAAGCTTCAGTGAAAGAAGGATCCTGGGGAGCGTGAAAGCCGGAACAGGTGGCATCCTGACATCATCGATCATTTATGATCCGGGATGGAGGATTTTCATTGACGGGGAGGAGGCAAGGACTTTCCGGGCTGCCGGAGTTTTTCTCGGCACAGATGTTCCGGCAGGTATACATGATATTGAATATGTATACACGCCGCCAGGGCTTTTTGCAGGGGCTGCCGTGTCGACAGTCTCACTGGCAGCTGTGGCAGTCTGTATGTTAACAAATGCTGCCCGAAAAAAGAAAAAGGAACAAAAGGCGCTTCCGGAATAAACCGGGTTTATTGACTATTGCCTGTTGCGGAGCTCCTTCCAGGTCTTTGCCTGTTCAGATGCGGCACTGTAAACAGATGATGACGGACCGACCGGGTTAATGTATTTCTCTGCCTGCAAATTAAAAAGGTAAGCGTAACGGCCGTTTTTAGACATGAGCTCATTATGGGTCCCATATTCTGCCAGAACACTGTTCTCTATTACAAGGATCTTATCGGCCATTGTCACATTTGACAGGCGGTGAGACACAAATACTGCACTTTTCCCGCGGCAGAGTTCAGCAAGCTGCCCGAATACCCGGCGTTCAGCCTCAGGATCCAGGGCTGATGTGGGTTCGTCCAGTATAACGACACCTGTATCTCTGAAAAAAGCCCTGGCAAGAGAAATTTTCTGCCATTCTCCGCCTGAAAGCTGAACTCCGTTTTCGTCAAACTGACGAGTCAGATAGGTTTCAAGGCCGGAAGGCCATTTTTCAAGAAGTTTATCAACGCCGCTCATATCAAGAGCATAATCCAGCTGGTTACGGTTGTCTTTATTTTTAAGGTCGGAGATCGTGATGCTCTCGTTAACCGTAAAGGCATAACTCGCAAAATCCTGAAACTGCGATGTAAAACGCTTCCTCAGTTCACGCAGGCTGTATTCTTTAATGTTTCTGCCGTCTATTAAGACTTCTCCTTCATCTACATCATAAAATCTGACCATAAGCTTTGTAATTGTTGACTTGCCGGCACCGTTCAAACCAACAAGGGCAATTTTCTCGCCAGGTTTGATTGCAAAGCTTACATTGTTCAGTACATATTTGTCTGTTCCCGGGTATTTGAAGCTGACATTCCTGAATTCAATTGAAGGTATAAGTGAAGGAGTAAGCGATCCCGTGTCAAAAACAGTAGGCTGTGTTTCCAGAAATGCCCTGTAGTTGGAAATTTTTAAATCATACTCATATACGATGGCAATCGATGAAATAAGAGAGGTCACACTTGAAGTCAGCTGGTGGGTGATGCCGTTGTAAAAGGTATAATCCCCCAGTTTCAGGCGCCCGTAAACAATTTCAACACCAAGGTACAGAGTTATGCCAATCAGTGCGAGCTGAGGTATGAAATTTGTTATTGTAGTGTAAATACCTCTTTTCAGCGAAATGTTCTTTTTTTCTTTAAACCAGCTGTCCCATTGCTCTCTGAACCTGTCAAATATGCTGCCTGTCAGGTCAAACATGCGGGTGTCTTTTGCATATGCAGCCCCGGTCAGGATGTTGAGAAGATATGACATCCTGCGCTGTTCGGGGACCCTTCGCCTGGTCCAGTTATATAGCTTTAGGGAGTATTTCCTTTCAGTTATTACTGTAGGGATATTCAGGATGAATATCAGTATGGGGAAATAGATGTTGAGCTGAGCGAGCAGTATAGCGGTAGTAACCATTTGTATGGAAGATCTGATTATGGTGACTACATGCCAGGCAAGAGAAGGAACAGCTTGTGAATCGCGCCTGGCGTTGGTCAGCTCATTGTGGAATTTGGGCGAATCAAAAAAGGAAATATCCAGGGATGATGTTTTTTCTGCTATCTGGACATCTATGAAATTGTTCAGCATATCCTGATGTATCCCGGTGCAAAACTCGTTTATCTTTCTCAGCACTGAGCCGGCTATTTGAAAGGTGAGAGATATACCCAGCAACTGCGCCAGAAAGATTATATTTCGGTGGTAATCGGTACCGCCGATGAATGAGACAAGTGTATTGATTATTTCGCGACCGATGAAGGTTACAAGGATAGGCTGAACAGCAAGAAGTATCTCCAGCAATATTCTCATTATGAAGTATTTTTTAGAAGCCGTATATGAAACTTTGAAACTGAAGCCAAAACTAATAAATGATGAAAGTATTTTTCTAAATATGCCCGTTTTAGGTTGTACTTCTTCCTGTCCCTGAACAGAACCGTTGCTCATTCGGATGCCCTTCCTGAAGCAGGCACATGGTAAGGCCTGCGTGTTCTCCGGAGGATGTACCCTGTCCGGAATCAGTTAAACGCTTTCACTACATTATAGCACTAACAGGAAAAGTGGCAACTTATTTAATGATTATCATATTTAACTTATTTAATGATATAATAATTGAACTGGCATAAAAGGGAGATTGGATGTATGGATATAAAACGTTATGAAAGATGGAAAAGGATCCGGGAAAAAGGGTTTGTATCCTATCTCTTTACTTTTTGGATCGTACCGCTTGGCCTTCTTGCTCCTGTTTTCGCTCAGACTGTAGATTTATATATGAACACAACGACTATTTCGCTGGCAAATATCCGCAAGCTGCTCAATACATTTTTCTATCAGAAAACACTCCTGCTGATTGGAGTTTGTATAACGATATCTGTTGTAGCGGGAATCATTAACTGGAAAACCAGGGAAAAGCTGTTCATAAAGGCCGGAGAGGCTATGAAGGCTGGAAATGACCTGAGTAAATAGATTTATAAACCGGAGGAAGCGAGTAAGACTGTCAAAATCGCTGATTAATTGGATGCATTAATTGGATGAATTATTGACAAATTTTTATTGTTACCATATAATTAAACAAGTTAATTATATGGCCTGGCTTTTAAATACTAATACAGCGAGAGCAAGAGGCGGTGGCTGAAATAAGAGAAATCAAGATTATCGGGATTGATATCGGGGGCACAAAATGCTCGGTATCACTGGGCTTTTTTTATAAAGACAGAAGGGGTCTGCACGCCCGTATATCTGACAAAGAAATTTTCCCTACAAATGAATGTGGAAGTGCCCTTATTACTCTTAAAAAGATCAAAGACACTATCTTTGCGCTAATATCGAGGAACGGGATAAGTGATATAAAAGACATTTCAGGCACAGGCATCAGCTGCGGCGGCCCTCTGGACACAAAGAAGGGGGTTATAATGTCGCCGCCCAATTTGCCGGGCTGGGACAACGTTGAGATAGTGAAGTATTTTGAGAAGGAAACAGGTATATCTGCAGTACTTCAGAATGATGCCAATGCGTGTGCCATCGCGGAATGGAAGTTTGGAATAGCCAGAGGGAAAAATAATGTTGTTTTTCTCACATTCGGTACAGGCATGGGAGCCGGGTTGATAATAGATGGCAGGCTATATTCAGGCACGGCAGGCATGGCAGGAGAAGCAGGCCATATAAGATTGGCTGAAAGAGGACCTTGCGGTTATGGCAAAAAAGGATCCTTTGAAGGATTCTGCAGCGGTGGCGGAATAAAGCAGATGGCAGAGATCCTGACAGGAAATATACTGAGAAAGGGCGGGAAACTCCCTGCATTTAGCAATGAAAGTGATCCGTTTAACTTTGACGCCAGGACTCTGGCGGATTCTGCTGAAAAGGGCGACAGCCATGCTTTGTCAATTTACAGAAAGAGCGGTAAATATCTTGGCAGAGGCCTGGCGGTGATCATAGATATCCTTAATCCTGAAATAATAGTAATTGGCAGTATATTTGCCAGAAGCGAAGGCCTGCTTCGAAAAACAATGATGAAAACTCTGGAAAAAGAATGTCTCAGTACTTCTCTTTTATCTTGTTTAATAACAGCGCCTGGATTGGGTGAAAACATAGGAGATTACGGAGCCATGGCATCAGCCCTTTATGGGAAGGGGATGCTCCGGTAAGAGTGACGGCCGGATGCAGGGAGCAGGGAATGGCATATGTACATTTGATAACAGAAGGGCGGAATAAAAAATGGAAAAAGAGATATGTTATGTTGAAGGCACAATAACAAGAGATACAGATTACAGGGGAAACAGCTCTATATGTATACCAGGACCGGTCAGGGAGATTTTTGATGACCTTTACAGAAGGTATCCTGCTCTGCTATGCTGCAAAAAAGTAATATATGAAGCCTTTGAAATCCTTGCCGGCTGCTGGGAAAAAGGCGGTAAACTCCTGATTTGCGGTAATGGCGGAAGTGCTTCAGATTCAGAGCATATTGCAGGAGAAATGATGAAAGGATTCCGCCTTAAGAGGGGTCTGGATCCGGCAGAGAAAAACAATATCGAAATGATGTTCAGGCAAAGTGACAGACAGAGGGCAAGGGAGATGGCGGAAAAACTTCAGAGAGCACTGCCGGTGATACCGCTGGTTTCTAATACGGCTTTTCTGACTGCATTTTCAAATGATGTTTCGCCGGATATGTCTTTTGCACAGCAGGTTTACGGATATGGGAAGACAGAAGACGCACTCATTGGCATTACTACTTCCGGTAATTCAGCAGGGGTAGTGAATGCTCTGATGGCAGCAAAAATAAATGGCATAAAGACAATAGGGCTGACCGGAAAGGGAGGGGGACTTGCCGGGGAATACTGCGATGTTCTTATAGCAGTGCCGGAAATTGAAACATATAAAGTCCAGGAATATCATCTGCCGGTATATCACGCTCTTTGTGCAGCCATAGAGGAGAGCTTTTTCGGGGCGAAAGCCAGCCGCCATTATCAGGAAAGCCCGGGGAAGACAGCTCCTGTGATCACAAATAATAAGAAATCACTGATAGCCACAGGAGATGTGATAGTGCTTGGAGGGGGCCCGGCAGGTATATGTGCTGCGATTGCGGCTGCAAGAAGAGGAGCGGCGGTCACACTTGTGGAGAAAAGCGGATGTCTTGGCGGGATGGCGACACTTGGGCTTGTGGGCCCGATAGCAGCCACAAAGAGTAACAGCGGCAATGATTTTGGAGGAATAATGAGGGAACTGCTGGACAAAATATCAGAAACAGCCCGTGATATTTGTCTTGCAGATTCTTTCCCGGAGTTTTCGCCTCCAAGCGCCAGATATGTTTTCCTTAAAACGCTTCTGGACGAAGGTGTAAATATACTATTTCACTCCCTTGTTACCGGGGCTGAAGCTGAGGGCGGCAGGTTGCGTTCTGTTGAACTTCAAACTAAAGGCGGAGCAAGGATCGTTGAAGGCAAAGTGTTTGTCGACTGCACCGGAGACGGAGATCTGATGGAATATACTGGCATACCTTATATTATGGGGAGTGAAGCGGAAAGCATCCGGATGCTTGAAGAAAACAGACTCGATAAGATCCATGAAATGGAAGGCTCGAAGGCAGAAAAATATATAAATAAGCTTCAGCCGGTCAGCAATATGTTTATTATGGGGAATGTGAATATTGATGATGCAAAGGGCTACATTAACAGGGAATTGACCTTTGATGGCCTTGGGATACCGTGTGATGAATTTTTGAAGCAGCCGTATATTATTGATATGGAGGGGTTTGAACCATTTGAAGACAGCGACAGGATACCATTGCCGCAGGGAAGGATACTCTTTTTCAGGACAGCCCGAAAGGGTGAGGTTGTCATAAACATGACGAGGGTCAGAGGTATCGATGGTACTGATCCGATTCAGCTGAGTCATGGAGAAATTATTTCACAGCTCCAGGCATATGCAATAATAAAATTTCTGAGAAAATATATAAAAGGATTTGAATCGTCATATCTTATTGAGTTTGCTCCTTCAACAGGAGTCAGGGAAACAAGGCGGCTGAAAGGCAAATATGTCCTCACAGCAGATGATGCCATAAACTGCAGGAAATTCAGCGATGCGATCGCGTGCGGGTCATATATTATTGACATACATGATCCTGTCGGCAGGAACAAAGCCCTGGGCGGACGCATAAAGGGTGATTGCTATGATATCCCATACAGGTCGCTTATTTGTGAAAAAATGAAGAATATTTTATTCGCAGGCAGGTGCATATCCTGTGACCACGTTGCGCACTCGAGCCTCAGAGTCATGGGTACCTGCATGCTGACAGGACAGGCTGCAGGCACTGCGGCAGCAATTTCTATTTCAAAAGAAGGCACCGCCGGAGATGTAACACTCCTGGATGGCATTGTAATCAGAAAATGCCTTGAAGCAGATGGAGTCAGAATTATGTGATTATACGATCATCGATTGTCTTGCCGGCAGCAGCAATCGCCTGCTGCATAAGCGTTACATCATAATAAACTGTTATTGAAGCATTACTGAAGCATTAATGAAGCATTACTAAAGCTGTATTCACATTGTATTCATACTGCAGCAATTATACATTGTATTCATACTGCAGCAATATTCGTTGCCTTGATGAATGAATAATGTTATTATATGCTTTGTCCGGGCTTGCCGAATGTCCGCTTAATATAGCTTATCGAACCACTTTCAGATTACTCCGGAAACAGGAGAAAGGTGTCCTCTGCTTAAAGCGGGATTTGGAAATGAAGAAATACACCAGCTGATAAAGTCACAGGAGTGCCGGATGGAGGATTCAGATGGAGATCAATAATTATATACTTGCCTTCGGATTTTCGCTGTTTGCCGGATTATCAACAGGAATCGGCAGCCTGCTTGCTTTTTTTACGAAGAAAACAAATACCAAAGCTCTCTCGGTTGCTCTCGGATTTTCAGCAGGCGTTATGATATATGTTTCTATGGCAGAGATTTATTCAGAGGCACAGATCACGCTTTCAGGTGAACTTGGCGCCCGCACCGGCGGATGGGCAGCTGCAGCAGGCTTCTTTGGCGGGATGCTGCTGATTGCGCTTATTGACAGGCTTGTTCCCAAAACAGGAAATCCACATGAACTGCGCAAAGTTGAGGATAAACGAGTCGACATATGCGATATGGATAAGGGCTGCCTGATGAGGCTTGGCGTTTTTACGGCGGCAGCGATAGCTCTGCATAATTTCCCGGAAGGCCTGGCAACCTTTACGACAACTTTAAAGGATCCGCGGCTCGGTATTGCTATAGCCGTAGCTGTGGCTATACATAATATCCCGGAGGGAATTGCGGTATCTATGCCCATATATTATGCCACAGGAGACAGAAAAAAAGCCTTCAGGCTTTCATTTTTATCCGGGCTGGCTGAACCGCTTGGAGCTGCAATAGGCTACCTTTTGCTCTACAGGTATATGAACGATGTGATATTTGGTTTGCTTTTTGCCGCCGTAGCAGGCATAATGGTTTTCATATCTCTCGATGAGCTCCTTCCGACTGCGAGAAGATATGGCGAACCGCACCTTTCCATATACGGGCTGATTGCCGGTATGATGGTTATGGCGCTTAGCTTATTACTATTTTTATGAAGACAGGTATCTTTGATCAATGAACAATTTTTTATTCAGCCTGAATGCTGTGACTCCGGTTTTTATAATAATTCTGCTGGGAGTATTTCTAAGACGTGTTAATATTTTAAATGATAACTTTGCGGACAAGGCTTCAGGGCTGGTTTTCAAGGTGGCTCTGCCGGCCCTGCTTTTCAGGGATATTTCAAAGACTGATTTTACCGCTGTTTTTGATGGGAAACTCTTGTTTTTTGCACTGATTGGAACGCTGGGATCGTTTTTGCTTCTTAGTGTAACAGTCCCGTTTTTCATAAAAAATAAGAGTAGTGTGGGAGCATTCATACAAGGCTGTTTCAGAAGTAATTTTGCTTTCCTTGGGCTGCCCCTGATAGGGAGTATTTTTGGTTCAGAAGCTGTCTCCATGGCAGCTGTAGTTTTGTCGCTGATGATGCCTGTGTATAATGTACTTGCTGTTGTGCTGCTCACGCTGACATCGCCTGCGGAGTATACGGACAGGAAAAAAACAGCATTAAAAATTATATTGAATATTGTTCTGAATCCTTTGATACTTGCAGTAGTCGCAGCCATGCCTTTTTCTCTTTCCCACATATCTCTGCCGCAGGTATTATCCAGGTCAATAGGTTATATGGCTGATTTTGCAACTCCGCTGGCCCTTTTATGTATTGGTGCAAGTATGAGCATGGCAGGCTTCCGCAGAAATATGAAAGCAGGCCTGGCAGCAATGCTGATCAAGATCGTGCTGATCCCGTCAATCATGGTCATCCTGGCAGCTTCATCGGGATTCAGAGATGAGAGGCTGGGCATTGTGTTTATTCTTTTCGCGTCTCCAACTGCTGTTGCCAGCTTTATTATGGCAAAAGCCATGGGCAGTGATGCAGAATTGGCCTCAAATATAGTTGTGACAACAACGATGTTTTCAGCTCTTACAATATTTGCAGGTACTGTGCTTCTTAAAAGTGCAGGGTTGATTTAGGACCTCGAAAACAGACTGTTGTACGGGAAAAGAACTGGATGCATTTATGCAGGAAGCAGAAAAAAGTAAAATGATAAATCAAAAATAACAGAAGATAAACAGAAGTTAAACAGAAGTTGAACGCAAGTTAGACAGAAGTTAAACAGAAGGTAAACAAAAAAACCGGAATAAAATGAAAGGCAGGTTTATATTATGGCGGAAATATCAGATAAAAATAATAGCGAGATAATGAAAAAAACAATAGTTACTGCTATAATCGGCTATGGCATGGGTGGGAGTGTTTTTCATGCTCCTGTGATAAGCAGCACAGACGGGTTTAAAATATCGAAAATATTTACCAGAGATCCCTTGCATGCAGCAAAAGCAAAGGAAAGGTATCCTGGCACAGAAATCGTTGAAGATACGGACAAAATTTTTTCTGATCCTGAGATTGAACTCGTTGTTATTGTTACGCCGAACCAGTACCACCATCCTCTTGCATTAAAGGCTCTGAATGCGGGTAAAAATGTGATTACAGACAAACCCTTCACTGTGGCTGTATCGCAGGCAGACGAGCTTATCAGCCTGGCTTCTGAAAAAAATCTGATGCTTTCGGTATTTCATAACAGGCGGTGGGACGCGGATTTCAGGACAGTTAAAAAGCTTATTGAAAAGAATGTGCTTGGACATATTTCCGAGTGTGAGATACACTATGGCAGATACCGCAATTATTTTAAAAACAACTGGAAAGAGGCTGATCTGCCAGGGTCAGGGCTGGTATATGATATTGGTTCACATCTTATAGACCAGGCGCTTAGCCTTTTCGGAGATCCTGATTATGTATGGGCGGACCTTAGAAAGCAGCGCAAAGGCAGCAGGATC